>JAKSVD010000067.1 GCA_024408305.1 Bacilli bacterium
TAGCAAGACATTCCCATATCCACTACACCTTGGTATCACCGAGGCTGGACCGAAGGATGTTTCGCTTATCAGATCGGCCGCTGGGCTTGCTCCACTCTTGATTGAAGGAATTGGCGATACCATCCGTATCTCGATGAGCGAGGAACCAGAGGAAGAAATCAAAGCGGCTTCCCGCTTACTCCACGACCTTGGACTAAAAAAGGATTATCCAACTTTCATCTCATGCCCTACCTGCGGACGTACTCAGGTTAATCTGTTGCCTTTGGCAAAGAGGATTCAGGAATATCTTGAAGATCATAAAATATATAAGACGGTTGCCATTATGGGTTGCATCGTTAATGGGCCTGGAGAAGCACGTCATGCTGACTTGGGCGCTGCAGGTGGAAATGGTGTTTGGGCCATCTTCAAGAAAGGTGTCGTAATTAAAAACGTCACAGACGCTGAGGCCTATGACGCTTTGGTTGAAGAAATCAATAAGTTATAAACTTATGCCTACCGACTAGTCTTCGTCGTTGTAGGCTTTTCTTTTGGCTTTAGCCTGGGTTTCAAGCTCTTTTCTAATAGAACGCTGGATAGCTTTTCTCTTGTATTTGCGCTTGACCTTCTCGATTGCGAACTGAGTCTTCTTCTTGTGCATTGGCTCGACATGTTTCTTTCGAGACATTGCTTTTGCAATCTTGATTTCCTTGGCTTCTTGCTCGGAGAATTCGGCTTTCTTTCTTAATTTGGTCTTTGGGGCTAGGCCGACTGGATCATCGACCAATTTGCCTGCTCTCAAAGAGAGGAATTCGAATTTAACGCCGTTTTCGTATAGTTCTCTTGGCTTAGCTTCGGTGTCGTTGTTATAGAATACCCATGAATCACCACTCTTGCCGAAACGTCCGGTTCTACCAGCTCTATGGTGATAGAACTCCAAGTCGTTAGGCAAATCGACTGAAACAACATCTGTTACATCTTCGATGTCCATGCCTCTTGCGAGTAAGTCGGAGGCAACGATGACCTGATGTGTGTTGGCTTTGATTTCCCTAAGCGCTCTTTTTCTTGAGCGTTCATCAAGTGAACCTGAGAAATATAGGTTATCGATATTGTTATCAAGCAAAGCTTGGTGTATTTCGGCAACCTTATCTTTTGTGGAACAGAAGACAATGCATAGATATGGGTTTTTAAGCTTAAGGAATTGAATCAAGGCGTTTGCCTCACCGATATGTTTGATATTAATCAAATGATGCTTAACGGTTGATGCAGTCTGGATCTTATCGCTTTCAAACTGGAAATCGGAACGAACGAATTTAAGCAATTCATCGCGGAGGTTCTGCTTTAATGTAGCCGAGAAGACCATTGTCTGCGGGTTATTTAAATGCCCGAAGAGAGTCTCGATATCTTCAAAATAGCCAAGGTCTAAGAGCATGTCTGCTTCATCAAGGATTACCATCTTAACGTTGTTAAGAACGAATAATTCCTTATCGATGAGCATAGCCTTGACTCGGCCTGGTGTTCCGATGATCAACTGTGGAGCAATCGATGCTCCCTGCTCGTTTTGTGTAACATCAGCTTCGCTGGTATAGAGTCTAACTCTGAATTTTGGATAGAAACGCTGGAATTCACGCGCGAATTCGTATGTTTGTCTAGCTAATTCTCTAGTTGGAGCGATGACGATTGCCTGTGGCCTAGAGAGGTTCATATCAACCTTTTCGATGATAGGAATGAGATATGAGTGTGTTTTTCCACTGCCAGTCTCTGACTGAGCAAGTAATGACACTCCTCTTAATGCTTTAGGGATGACATTCTGCTGGACTGGTGATGGGTTATGGTAACCGAGCTTGCTTAAGGCGCTTACCATTCTTTCTGATAGTGAGATTCCGCTGAAACTCATATTTGTGCCCTCCTTTTATTTGGTGATTAGATGACTTCTGGGCAAATCTCGTGATCGACTTGCACCACATCTAATGATTGGTCAATATTTAGTAGTATTTTAGTCATTGTTGGAATAAAAATTCTTTCGACCTCGTGTGGCAAATCAAGATAATTGTATTTTCTAATCACAATATCTCGCCTTCCGTGATGAGGAATGTCTCCAGAGATGAAAATATCATAGTTTTCTAGCTCTGCAGATTGGTTGTCCCTCCAACCACCGCCGCCAACAATTGCGACTCTTCTGATCTCTTGTTTTCCTTCGGCGATTAATAAACCGTATGGAACATTGAGTTTCTCTTTGGCGTATTTTGCGAATGCGTGTACTTCCATAGGCTGAGGAAGCTCGCCTCCACGGGCCATTGGCACGCTCTCTAAGGCTTTTACTTTAGTAAGTCCTAATGCGCTTGCTAGAGCGTCGTTCATGCCTCCTACTCCTGTATCGAAGTTCGTGTGATAAGAATAAACGGTGATGCCCTGCTCTAGGCAAATGTCATAGAGCTCTTTCTTATTCTTGTCGTGCTCGAGAACGCTTGATTTCTTTCCAAAAATGAATGGATGATGGGTGATGATTAAATCAGGTTTCTCTTTGAGAACGGTTGGTAAAACGTATTGATCGAAGTCCAAACAGACAAGGATCTTGTTAACCTCTTCTTTGAGTTTTCCGACTTGAAGACCGAGGAAATCGTATGATTCTCCGATGTTCTTTGGGAATTGCTTAGATAGTTTTCTTAAAAGAACTTTGGTTTTCATTCGATAACTCCCCCAATGTATTTGATACGCTCTTCGTATTTCTTTTTTGTCTCTTCTGGCAAGACGTTCTCGTTCAACACTCTTTGGAGCCTTGTGATCTCTTTGTGCCAGTATTTGACCCACTTCTCACTCTGGTTTTTGAGATTCAATGGTCCAAATTCCATTTCCTTGAGGCTATAAGGCTCTGCTTTTTCGCGTTTTACCCACTTCATGACGTCATAGAAGACATTTTCTTCCTCGATAAAGGAATTAGCCTCCAAATCGAATCCCATCGCTCTAAGAGGCTCAAATAGAATCTCTCTTTCGTTGTGGGCGTCGATGATGATTGTTGAAATGTGTCCGAGTTTTTCTTGATGATCTGTCAAAATGCGTACGATTAAGCGCGCACCCATACCGGCAATGACGAGAGTGTCTATATCATCTCTTAGGTCCTCGATTCCGTCTGACATTGAGGCGTAGACCTTTGAAATGTACCCACTTTCGATGAGGGCGCTCCTCATCCTGTTATATGGCCCTCTTTTGTTTTCTACTGCTTCAGCAAAGCTGATAATGTTGTTTTCTAGCAAATAGATCGGGATTGTTGCGTGATCGCTGCCGATATCTGCGATTCGCGCTCCTTTATCGACAAAAGAGGCAACGGTCTCTAGTCGTAATGAAATTCCCATATTCCGATGCCTCCTTGTTGAATTACTTATTTGTTTCCGTGGGTATCAGGTCCCGACTGAGTGATTGTTTCTCTGTAGTCGCCTAATCTCTTTGAACGGGTTGGGTGACGAAGCTTCTTGATTGCTTTTGCTTCGATTTGACGAATACGCTCACGTGTGACGCCGAATTCCTTGCCGACTTCTTCAAGTGTCCTTGGGCGGTTGTCGTCAAGTCCGTAACGTAATCTTAAGACTCTTTCTTCACGGTCTGTGAGGTCCTTCATGATCTCATAGAGTTCGTCCTTTAAGAGTGATTTTGTGGTGTATTCTTCTGGTGACTGTGCTTCCTTGTCTTCGACAAAGTCTCCAAGGTGTGAGTCATCTTCTTCACCGATTGGTGTTTCAAGTGAGACTGGTTCGAGGGCGATTCTTTGGATTTCGCGGATACGCTCTGGTGTGAGTTCTCCATTCATTGCCTCTGAGACTTCTTCTGGAGTTGGGTCTCTTCCGAATTCCTGGACCAACTGTCTTTGGACTCTTGTCATCTTATTGATTGTTTCGACCATGTGGACTGGGATACGGATGGTTCTAGCCTGGTCTGCAATTGCACGTGTGATAGCCTGACGGATCCACCATGTTGCGTAGGTTGAGAACTTGAATCCCTTGGTGTAATCGAATTTTTCAACCGCTTTGATGAGGCCCATGTTTCCTTCTTCGATTAAATCGAGGAAATGCATGCCGCGTCCGACGTAGTGTTTGGCGATTGAGATAACTAAACGCAAGTTCGCGTTGATGAGGTCGTCTTTTGCGCACTGTCCGTCGTAAACCATTCCTGGATCTTCAGGATGCTTGACTCCATCTGAGATTCTCTTTGCGAGTTCAGTTTCTTCTTTTGCTGTAAGCAAACGGAATGAGCCGATGTCCTTGAGGTACATCTTTACTGAGTCGTTTACCTTGACTTCGCCTGACTGGATCTTTGAGAAGTCTTCGATATCAGCGACTTCTTCTTTTTCTTCGTCTGAAATGTCGTCGAGGTCGTCGTCGAGGTCGTCATCATTGCTCTGGGCCATGAGTTCTTCTTCGCTGACATCGTCTGGCATTTCGTCAGATTCTTCTTCGGTTCCGGTAACGCTGACGCCACGTGATTTGAAGAACTCTAAGAGTTCATCGATTTCGTTGTCGCCTAAATCGTATTTCTGGAATGCTGTGAAGACGTCATCCATGTCGAGGTGGTTTCCGTCTTTCTCGGCTTTATTCAAGAGGTCTTTCTTGATGCCTTCGTATGCTGCGTAGACATCGTCTTCTGGTGATGTGATGGAAATGTCCTTTTCGTCAAATTCTTCGTCCATTTCCTCAACAGCCTTAGCTGCCTTCTTTGAAGGTTTCTTTGCTTTTGCTGCTTCGTCTTTCTTTGGTCTTCCCATGGTTTTAATCCTCCTTAACTTAAGTTACTTCTTGTCGCCCTTGGCTTTTCTTTTTCTTAAAGCTATCTGGGCAACTACAGCGGCTTGTTCTTCCACTGATTTACCGTTAAGGGATTCGGATGCTACCTTCTGGTCGTGAATCTTCTGCTTTTCCTGTTGAATTGCAATTGCACAACCGTCGAATAGGTCGTCTTCCCCTTCGACCAACGGCGGATGGTTCGTGTCGTCTGAGATATCGAGTACTTGCTTTGCAAGCGCGTCGGCATTGTCGACTCCGCTAGCTAGGATGTTCCCTACAAGCGCCGGTATATCTACGACATCTTTTGTTCTTTCCACTGCTTCGATGATGTAATTTGCGATCTCGTTGTAAGATGGGACATAGAAACTGTCTATCTTCTTTTCGAAATATTCGACCGCTTTTACGCTATGAAGCATGTAGTAGAGCATTTCTCGCTCAGCTTTGTTGATTCGTCTCTTGATGAGACTTTCAGGTCTTCGCTTTGCGATTTGTATATCTTTTACATACGTCGTTTCTTCGATTTCATCTTCGTCTTGCTTGGCTTTAGAAAGACGTTCACGTATGTAATTGACAGTAAAGTCTGTCGCTTTGGCGAGTTTGTGGATGTAATTGTCCTTTTCTTCGCCGTTTTTCATACTACTTAGATAAGTAAGGAAGTAATTCAGCACCTTTCTCTTATCTTCGATAGTGTTCAGCTTTTTGATGTTCAGGTAGTAGTTAAGCTGGAAGTCAAAGAATGGAATGAGGTTGTTCATCCTTTCTTTAAGAGCTTCTGCTCCTGATTCCTGAAGAATCTCATCTGGGTCTCTTAGGTCATCGCCATATGCGACTATTCTATGGGCGAGACCTGCTTTATTTAGGAGAGACGTGATTTTCATCATGCCTTCCTGCCCAGCGTTATCTCCGTCTAGACACACGCGGATTTCCTTGGTTCCTAGCTTTCTCAAAAGGGCGATATGGTCTTGAGTAAGCGCGGTGCCCATAAGGGCAACTGCTGAGTTGATGCCAACGGAATTAAGCGCCATGACATCCATAAAGCCTTCAAGGAGGTAAACGTATTCATCCCTGTGGGCGGTCTTTTTGGCTTCAGAGTAGTTGTATAGTGTTGATCCCTTGTGGAAGATGACGGTTTCCGGTGAGTTGATGTACTTGGCGGTATCGTCGTTCTTCATCCTACGGGCTGAGAATCCCACTACTTGTCCATCTGGGTTTCTAAGCGGGAAGATAACTCTTCCGGCATTTGAATCAGATACGTTAGCAGCGTTTCTAGCCGTTGTTATGCCAATTCCTTGAATGGTATGGAGGGAATGACCCTTGCTCTGGAGATATTGAATCGTCTTACGGCCGTCCGCTAAGGCGTAGCCGATGCCGTATTTAGAGATCGTCTCAGGTCCGAGGTTCCTAGAATTTAGATATTCTTTTGCGACGTCACCTTCTTCGATGGTTAAGCCGTATTGATAGAATTTCTGGAGATCGTTGATGCAATCATAGTAAGGCTTAAGAGTTGGATCTACCGTCTTTTCTTCTCTTGCGGCAACTTTGTTGAGACGCTCATCGACAATTCCGATCATGTCGCCGACCTTCTTGGCTGCTTTATCAAAGGAAATCTTTTCGTATTTGGAAACGAATGAGATTACGTTGCCACCCTCGCCGCAAGCGAAACACTTGAATATGCGCTTGTCGCGAGAGATTTGCATTGATGGGCGAGTGTCATCGTGGAACGGGCATACTGCAACGTGGTTTCTGCCTTTTGCGATGACCGGTATATAAGAAGAAATGACAGCAGAAATATCCGCTTCATTAACGATACGTTCGATTAAATCCTGTGGAACTGCCATTGTCACTCCTTTCTTTTATACTTTGTATAATAATTACTAAATTATTACTAATTGGTTTAATAAGCGCACTTTTCTCTTAAGAAATTGATGAGTTCGCTGATTGGTAATCTGACCTGCTGCATTGTGTCTCTGTCTCTGATTGTGACAGCATTGTCTTCAAGAGTTTCGAAGTCGACTGTGATGCAGAATGGGGTACCGATTTCGTCTTGTCTTCTGTAACGCTTACCAATCGATCCTGTCATATCGCTCGTGATGGAGAATTCTTTGTTAAGTAATGCGATGACTTCGTCAGCCTTGTCGCTGAGCTTCTTTGATAATGGAAGCACTGCTGCCTTATATGGGGCTAAAGCTGGGAGGAGGTGCATAACTGTTCTGATGTCTCCGCCTTCAAGTGTTTCTTCGTCGTATGAGTCGACCATTGTCATGAGCATTAAACGTTCAACGCCCATTGATGGTTCGATAACGTATGGGAGATATCTCTCATTTGTCTCTGGATCGAAGTATGTAAGGTCTTCTTTTGACCATTCCTGGTGTCTGCCGAGGTCATAGTCTGTTCTGTCGGCTACGCCGAGGATTTCTCCCCAACCGATATTAGGGAAATCGTATTCGACGTCAGTTGTTGCCTTTGAATAGAACGCGAGCTCTGCTGCTTCGTGATCTCTGAAACGAAGGTTTTCTGCTTTAGGGCCTAATGATTCAACGAACTTGAGGCAGTAATTCCTCCAGTAATCGAACCATTCAAGGTCTGTTCCTGGCTTGCAGAAGAATTCCATTTCCATCTGTTCGAATTCGCGGACACGGAAAATGAAGTTTCCAGGTGTGATTTCGTTTCTGAATGACTTACCCATGTTGCAGATGCCGAATGGGACTTTCTTTCTTGTTGAACGCTGAACGTTCTTGAAGTTTACGAATACGCCCTGAGCGGTTTCTGGTCTTAAATAGACGGTTGATGATGAATCATCAGTGACACCGATGTGTGTCTTGAACATCATGTTGAATTTGCGGCTTGGAGTGAACTCCTTCTTTCCACACTGTGGGCAAACCATGTCGTGTGACTGGATGAATTTGTCCATTTCTTCAAATGTCATTGCGTCTGTGTCTGCATCAGGATACTGGCTCTTGATGAGGTTATCTGCTCTGTGTCTTGCTTTGCAAGCCTTGCAGTCGCACATTGGGTCATTGAAGGTTGATACGTGTCCGGTTGCTTCCCAAACGCGTGGGTTCATAAGGATTGCTGCGTCGATTCCAACGTTGGTAGGTGATCCCTGAACGAATCTCTT
>JAKSVD010000068.1 GCA_024408305.1 Bacilli bacterium
GGCCATGGCCCATTCCTGTTCTCCAAGGTCGAACATGGAGACATTGCAAACGATGCATATAGAAGAGGCTGCCTAGTGGCCGTATCTGAAAACAAGAAATCTGATGATTATTTAAAGAACCTGGCAAGAAAAGCCACAATGACTCTTGAGGAGAGCGGCTGTAATCCGTTGTTCCTTACATTAGGCGTTATCAGATGGTTTGATAACGAAAAGGCTGCAAAGAATAATTCAGGTTCGATGTTCGCTCCATTATTCGTGCTGCCAATTAGGATGCCTAAGAGAAAGAACACTCTTTATTATTCTTTTGAATATTCTTTAGATGATCTCCAGCTAAATACAACCCTATTCCAATATCTCCAACACAACTGCGGAGTGGATCTTACCGATATCTCAAGCGAGCATCTACCTTTAGATTCCAACGGCGTGCCTGACGTACGCAAAGTCTTTAATACAATAAAGAAGAAGATTGAATCTAAAGAGAATTGGACCATCGTTGAAGACATCAGCACTATCTCTTTGTTCTCCTTTGCCCATTTCACGATGTGGACAGATCTTAAGGTTAGAAGAGATGCATTGATGGAGAATCCTGTTGTGCAGTCCTTATATTCAGGAGTTAAGAGTTGGGATGATAGAGATGATCTCGTTGATTACGAGGAGATGGATGAGAGAATCTCCCCTAGTGATTTAGCGATTCCTCTTCCTGCCGACTCAAGCCAAGTCAAAGCCATCTCAGATTCCCTTATGGGAGAATCGTTCATCCTTGATGGACCTCCTGGAACTGGCAAGTCACAGACCATTGCAAATATGGTCGTAAACTTCATGAATCACGGCAAATCCGTATTATTTGTTGCTGAAAAAGAAGTTGCTCTTGAGGTTGTTAAGAGAAGATTGGATTCCCTTGGACTTGGTGATTTCACTTTGATGCTTTCTAGTGCAAATGCATCAAAAACCAAAGTCTTATCAAAAATCGGAGAGATGCTCGATTACGGATCAACCAAATCACCTGCAGAATTGGATAAGACCTTAGAAGAGATTACCGAGAAACGTGAAGCTTTGAATCTCATCTTGGATAAACTACATAAGCCAAATGGATTCTTTGTTTCCGCTTATGAATCTATTGTTAAATATCTAGAACTAGATTCTGTAAAGGGCAATACTACAGTTGATGAGGAATACGCATCAAGCCTTACATCAGAATCATATTTGAACGCGATTAACGAACTCGAGTCATTAGCTCAAAAAGCTGAGATAAACGGTCCTTATTTAGCAAACCCATTCCTTGGTTTCACATCCAGGAATTATTCGCTTTCCCTTCGCGATGAATTAATCGAGGAAGTAAAGGCATTAGCAGAGGACCTTCGTCATTACGAAATTGATTCCTATAACGCCCTTCTCAAGACTAAGGGTCTTTTCCCATCGACCAGAAGCAACCTTAAGATGTTCGTTGCAATCATCAACACTCTTAAGGATGGTAGAAACTACTATAAACAATACGTTGGAAGCGATGCGTTTATCGATAGATATGAAAGCCTTGTTGCGCTTTTAACAAAATCAGAAGAAGTGTTTTCCTTCAAGGAATACTTATCTACCCATTATTTGGAAGGAATTTTCGAGCTGAACGCAAAAGAACTGATTGAGGAATGGAATACTGCTAATTCGCTTTCTTTCTTTAAGAAAATTGGAGCAGTTTCCAAATTTAAATCAAAACTTAAAGCCTACAAAAAATCAAAAGAATGCCTTAAGGATAGAATTATCCAAGATGCATTAGAGAAACTCGTTACTATCGAAAAGTTCAATGAGTACCTCGAATCTGCGAACGGTTATGATAGAAAAGTTTATAGAGAACTTGAAATCGAAACGAGTAAATCCGCAGAAAAGGCTTTGATAAAGCTTGCCAAGAGCAAAGATCTTTCAGACCTCGTCGCTTCGATCTCATTCAAGGATTCTGAATCGAAATCAAAGTTCGTCTCCTTCATCGCATTCTTATCAGATGATGATTCTCTTTGGGAGAATAAATCGTATGAATGTCTCGAAAACGATTTAATTAAAGTAGACGAGAGCGTTAATAAGCTAAAAGAGAAGTATGAATTCGATATCAACCTCTATGGTGATTTCGATCATTACTTCGAATCCTTAAGCAGTAAATTACAGTCTGCATACATTAATGCCGGAAGACTTGGCGAATGGGTCCTATACCTTAATGAATTAGATAAGGCTAGAACCTTTGTTCCAGATGTAGTTGTAGATGATTTAATCAGTGGCAAACTCAATTCAGGTAACCTAATCGATTCATACGTCTCAGCGCTAAGCTACCGTATCCTTTCATCGATTCTCGATAAGGATAATCTTGGTGCGCTATCATCAAGCGAAATCGATCAGCAAATTGATAAATATCAGTCTTTGATTGAAGAAATGTCCACCCTAATTGTTAAGGAAACTGCCGCAAAAATAACAGCAAATTACCCAAATACCGGTATCAAATATGCCCAATCATCAATTGTTGCTAACCTTAGAAAATTAGCCAAGAACGGCGGTAGAAACACAACCTTAAGACAAATCTTTAACGATGAGGACTTTGCATCTCTAATAAAGGCACTTTGCCCTTGCATGTTTATGTCGCCTCTTGCAGTCGCTCAGTATCTAGAACCTGGCAAGTATCAATTTGATGCGGTTATTTTTGATGAGGCTTCACAGATTCCAACTTCTGAAGCTATCGGTGCCATCGGCAGGGGTAAGTGCTGTATCATCGCTGGTGATGAACAGCAGATGCCTCCAACAAACTTCTTCTCATCAAATATCACGTTAGAGTCTGAGGATGATGCTTTTATCTCAATCGGAGAAGATCTCGAATCCCTACTTGATGATGTCATCGCTTTAGGATTGCCTAGAAGGAGACTTACCTGCCACTACAGATCAAAACACGAATCGTTGATTGCATTCTCCAACAAGAAGTTCTATAAGAATTCACTTTTAACATTCCCATCTAGCAAAGATGAGAAAGAATCTGTTTCATTTAGATTCGTTGGAGGAGAATACGAGCAAAAGAGAGGCCGTAATGTTCAGGAAGCAGAGGCTATCGTCAAAGAAGTATTGAAACGCCTTAAAGACGATGAACTCTCCAAACATTCAATTGGTATCGTTACGTTTAACGAAGCGCAGCAAAACCTCATTGACGACTTGCTTGATAAGGAATTTGTAAAGAAACCAGACCTCAATAACATGCCTGGAGGAGAAACAATCTTCGTTAAGAACCTTGAAAATGTTCAGGGCGATGAAAGAGACGTTATCCTGTTCTCCATAACTTACGGACATGACAAGAAGACAGGCCATTTCGGTTTGAACTTCGGTCCTTTGTCTAGAGAAAAAGGCGAGAGAAGATTAAATGTCGCAGTCTCTAGAGCAAGAGAAGAGATGATTGTATTTGCCTCAATTGAACCAGAAGAAATTCAAGCTGAACGCGCAAAGAATGAAGGTGCTAGATTCCTCAGGGACTTCCTCTTATTTGCAAAGTACGGAGTTGATGCGATAAACAACATCTATGACAACGCATCAATGCATCGTGATGTTTCGATTGCTGACTTCCTGGCCAAGGATCTTGAATCCAAGGGCTTTATCGTTGAGACCAATGTTGGCGCTTCAACGTTTAAGGTAGACCTTGCATTGAGAGAACAAAGCGGTGAGTTTGTCCTCGGTGTTTTGTTGGATGGAAAGTCATATGAGGAATCGAATACCTGCCGAGACAGAAACGTTGTTCAACCAACAATGCTAAAGCGTCTTGGGTGGAATCTAATTAGAGTCTGGTCCGTTGAATATTTCGACCATAAAGAAGAAGTTGTTTCAAAGATAATCGCCGCCTATAACAACGCAAAAAGCCGTCCAATCACCCAAGATGCATCTTTAGAGCAGACTGGAAAAATTGTTTTCGAGAAAGAGGAACGCAATGTAGCTATCAATGAGATCGCTTATAAACGCTATGTCGTTCAAGAGACCTTATCAGTTGAAGACGATTATGATTATTCAACTAGACAACGTATTTCCTCTATGCTCCAAGAGGCTGTGGAAGTGGAAGCTCCTGTCTCTGAGAAGAGATTGGAATCCATCTTTAAGGAAATCCTTAACATTAATAGATTCAGCGATTCTACTAAAGGCATGTTCTCAAGGAGTTTAGGACGCCTTGATGTTGAAGTCGAATATTGTTCGGGAACAAGGTTCTATTGGCCTAGAGACGGCTTAAAAGACACATACAAGTTCTATAGACCGGTAGATGAGATGACGCCAAGAAAGATCCAAGATTATTCCTGGATCGAACTTGGGAACTTGTTTAATGATATTCTCTCTGTTCAAGGTAGATTGACGATTGAGGATCTAGAAAGAACTGCTTTGAGTATCCTTGGATTCAAGGCGCTTAACGCTACGGCAAGCAAGTATCTCGATGCTGCTTTAAGGTCAAATCACCACGGTAGACACAACATCGAAATTAGTGATGATGGGTACGTTTCCTTATTTTAATTAAATTTGTGAGTGCCAAATCACTAATATTGTTGTATATTATATCGGCGGTGTGGAGACATACCCAAGAGGCCGAAGGGGACGGTTTGCTAAACCGTTAGTGGGGGTTACTCCAGCGAGGGTTCAAATCCCTCTGTCTCCGCCATCGAAAGAAATACAGCTATAGCCTAAGGTTATGGCTGTTTTTTCATTCCTAGATAAGAGCGATAAAAAGGAATAATAAAACCATCATTGCGATGAAGAAGCCGAATACCGCTCTTAGTATGAAACCAATAAAGCCAAATCCAGGGAAAAAGAATGGGTGCCAATGATGGCAGTGGTGGAAAAATCCATGGTGGTGATGATGGAAGAAGAACATAGCTATACTCCTTTCAGGGTCATCTAATAAAAAACATTGACCCGCTATTAACTAAGTCAATGATCTTGCTAGATCCTTTTGGATCCGTAATACCGAGGATATGTCCTGTCTTGACGATATTACACTAGTAAGCTACTCCTCACTGCAGGAATTATTATGGACTTTTTTACCCCATTGTAAATAAAAATCGAATCGAACAAAAACGGTTCAATCTTTTAAACTGAACCGTTATGTATATTAGGCGTTTACCGGTGTAGATTCTACTCTGATCTCTCCGGCTTTCTGAAGCGCCATCTTTGTGATTGCAGGTCCGATGATTTCATAGATCATCGTTGTTGTTAAGACAATAGCTAAGATGTAAGTTCCACTTATTGAACCTGCCGCTGTTAACACCTTTCCGGCGGTGGTTGCAAGACCGATAGCAACACCAGCCTGAGGAATCAATGCAAATCCCAAATACTTTTGTACAACAGGCTCGGCACGGGTGATTCTAGCGCCTGAATATGCGCCAACCCATTTGCCTAATGCTCTGATTACACAGTAGATGAGGGCAGTGATGATTATGTAAAAGGCGTTAGAGGATGCAAATACAGTTAAATCTAAGTTAGCGCCTGAGATCACAAAGAAGAGCATGAACACAGGAGGCGTGAACTTATCAATACGGTCAAACGTCTTAAGCGCGTCGCCCCTAAGGTTGATGAAGATGGCTCCGCTCATCATGCACATTAGAAGTGATGATAATTCAAACCCACCTAATTCTGGTAATTCGAATAAATGATATAGGCCAACACATAAGAAGATAGCGAACATAGCCAAAATGGTTCTGTTAGCTCTGGATTTGAATAACTTGCAACCCAATGAGATCAATAATCCTGATACTGCGCCAAAACCTAGCGAGACAAGGATTTCGATTATTGGCTTCACTAGTCCGTTGTACACATCAAAGGATGAACCTGTTGCCATTGTTTTAGCAGCAGAGAACAAGATTGCGAATAAGATGAGTGCCGCTGCGTCATCTAAAGCGACAACAGGAAGTAACGTCTGAACCAATGGTCCTCGTGCATTGTATTGCTTGATAACCATAAGCGTTGCGGCTGGAGCTGTTGCTGCAGCGATTGCGCCTAATGTAAGAGCCATATCGAATGTTAGGAATGAAGGGAATATGAAATGGCAACCAATCAACGCAACTGTGATGAATAAGGAGGCTCCTAAAGCTTCTAAAACGGTGATGACAATAACCTTTTTGCCTACAGCCTTTAAAGCTGATAGTTTGAATGATGAACCAATTGTAAATGCAATAAAACCTAATGCAATTTCACTGATCCATGCAAGATTTGTATGGATAAATTCGTAAATTGGTCCAGTTGGCGCGAAATTGCCGCCATTAAAAGCTAAACCAAGAACAAATGGGCCGATTAAAATACCTGTTAAAAGATATCCGGTGACATTTGGAAGCTTAATAATCTTCATTAATCGACTGGACAATAGGGCAATCAAAAAGGCCAGCGATACATAAATAAATATATTCATTGTTTAACCTTAGAAAGATCCTTCGAAGTCTGCGGCTGGATGCGAATACATACCGCCTTTTAACTTTGTGAAGTTTTCGGTCTTTTCTCTAATTACACTCTTAAGTTCTTCTAGTCTTTCTTCTTCGACTACGATGACAGCAAATGCTGCTTCTTCGAAGTGATGCTGTTCGAGGTGTGCTAGATTAATGAAATGTTTTTCATCAGAGTCAGTTCCTTCGATAGCATGTTTAAGAGATGTTGTTTTGAAGACGGTACCATTGAATCCGTGTTTTCTAATTTCATTGAACAACGTGTATGTGTCGTTCGTTGTTTTCATAATAAGATTTAATACTTGTTTCATAGTAGTTTCCGCCCCTAACGCACATATGATAGTTCTTTTTATCTTTCCTTCAAGTTAAACAATGAGTTTGTTACTCATTAGGGTTCGAAGTGATATAGTATCGTCATGTCTAACGTGACTCTCGACCAACATTTCAATTATAGATTGCTCCTAAAGGCTGTGATTCCATCGATTATAATGATGATATTCACATCTCTTTATTCTATCGTCGACGGCCTTTTTATCTCTAGATTTGCAGGAAAAGCCGCTTTTGCCGCGGTAAATTTGATTTTCCCATACATCATGATGGTTGGGGGAACTGGTTTTATGATGGGAGCTGGAGGTTCAGCTCTTGTTTGTAAAATTCGTGGTGAGGGTGATTCGGAAAAGGCTAATAAGATTTTCGGTTTCCTGATTCTTTGTACTTTAATTCTAGGTGTAATTATTTCTGTCTTCAGCATTGTGTTTATCGAACCAATTGGAATTGCTTTAGGCGCCGATGCAGATATGCTCCCACACGTAAAATTATATGGAACGATAATGTTAAGTGGGATGGCTCTCTTCATGCTTCAAAATTGTTTCCAAAGCTTTTTGAGAGCTGCTGAGAGGCCTAGACTTGGATTGATTTGCACTGTAGGTTCCGGTATCACGAACATGATTGGTGATGCTCTTCTTGTTGGATTATTTGATTTAGGTGTTCTTGGCGCTGGATTAGCTACCGTTTCATCTTATCTTGTTGGCACGGTAATCCCTTTATTCCTTTTCTTGAATAAAAAGAGTTCTTGTTGGCTTAAATTACGTTCCATCTCTTTCGATTTCAGGGCTTTAGGACGTACAGTATGGAATGGATTAAGCGAACTTGTTTCAAATATTGCAATGTCCGTTGTTGGCCTCTTATATAACTTTGAATTGATGAAATATTTTGGTGAAGACGGCGTAGCTGCGTATGGCGTAATTATGTATGTTGGATTTGTGTTTGTTGCCGTTTTTATTGGCTATTCAATGGGAGTTGC
>JAKSVD010000069.1 GCA_024408305.1 Bacilli bacterium
ATACATCTTAGCTTGCTCTTCTGATATTTCTTTCATCCTCTTCAATTCTTCTAGGTTTTCTCTAGCTAAACGAACCGATGTATCGCGGATTACCTGAATGAAATTAAATGCGAATTCCTCAGCGGAATAGAAATAATATGGTAGATAGAAGGATACGGCGATTACGGTTCCTAAGGCTCCCATTGGTGTGGAATACATAAGACCGTTAAAGACTAGAACAGGATCATCTAAATATACAAGTCCGACTTTGACCAATATTACGAATGTCAAAGCGGTTCCTGCAACATAGCCAAATATTCCAAGTGGATATAAAGGCCAGGCAAACTTAAAGAAGTTCTTGTTGTATTCTTTTCTATTCGCTTTTCTTGATGCGTTATAGATAAGCCTGATACCTCTTCTATCAGGCCCTCCCATCATGCCCTGGATAAGGGCGAATGGAGCGCTTGATAAAATCTTATGAGTGAAGACTAACGTGAAAATAAGGCTCTCAGACATCTGGGTAATCAAGAGCATATTAACGAAGGCGGTAGATTCCGCTAAAGAATTGATGGCGTCATCATAGCTGACTCCTGACTCAATAAGGGTGGATATATTCATAATTGCGGAGGATAAATCTGAAGAGACATAAGTGCCCACTGCAACATAAATGATTGATATCAATAAAGAGCCAAGAAGTGACAAACCTAGAGCGGCCCAAAATGAATTAAATACGTTGTAGCAGCCATTGAATGGGCCAACGAAATATCGCTTGATAGCACCCCTTAATCCCTTATTTGTAAAACCTGTTCCGTTTTCGACATCGGCAGTTGCAAATTGAAGCGCAAAAAGCATCGGAATCAGCAATAGCGGGACACTAAATAAGAGAGCCTCGGTTGCTAAAAGGCCTAAAGAAAAAGCGATTATTGCGGCGATGATAAAAATTAAAAGCATCGGGAGAACACCGACGAAAAACTTTCTATATTTTTGAGATGGGGTTAATTCTTCTTTCATGTTTAGCCCACCTTGTTTGAATCGTGAAGATCTCTGATAACCTGTTCGAGTTCTCTTGTGTTGAATGGAGCTACTTCTGTTGCTTCATAACCCAAGATTACGTTTTCGAGATTAGAAATCGTGCAGAGAACAGATTGACCCACGCTCTTGTCGAAACGCGCAATGAAACAGTCGTCGTTAACAACAACTATTCCTTTAACCATGCTCTGTGAAAAGCCTAAGCGGATAATGAAATCGCTAAGCATCTTCTTATTGGCGAATATTGGATTTGAGACATTTTGCTTTTTGCCATCTCTTGGATAGTAGATCCAGCTTCTATCATCGCCTCTAGCTTCAAGGCAACCATCGTAGTAATACTCGGTGATTAAGTAGAGATATTTGTTGCCTCCAATAACGTGTGGAACGATGGTAAATGAGCCTTCCCCAGTTTTGAACTTAAGGTTATTGACCAAATAAAAATCGGTATTCCTTACAACTTTGTAGACTTTTTTGTAGAACATGTCGTTTGGTTTCTTTTTCCAAACAAAATGCTTTATCGGCGAATAGAGTATCCAGAAAAGACATGCACCGAAAACTAGAATGCATGCTATGACAAAAATTGTGAGTCTAACTGGATATTCCATGAATTATTAATCGTGTAATTTTGCAGGGGCGTCCATGCTGAGGACAGCGTCGAGTCTAGCTTTGAATTGATCTGGTGGGACAACGTCCATCATTAAATCGTGGCAGATGGAGATTTTTGAGTTTTCTTCTGAAACGATGATGGTGACAGCATCGGAGTTTTCAGAGATTCCCATTGCTGCCTGGTGACGAGCGCCATATTTGCCCGTTAGAGGTCTCTTTGTTGATTCGTAGAAGACAGAACCAGCAATTATCTTATCGTCTCTTATGACAACTGCACCGTCGTGAAGTCTAGTTCCGAGGTAAAAGATTGTTTCTAATAGTTCTGCATTAACAACGGCATCAAGCGCAACACCCTTCTGCTTGATGATTGGTTCGTTTGGTTCTGCGTTGAGGATGTCGTCTTTTCTAACGATTGTGATAAGAGCGCCGGTTCCTCTGTTTGATAAGAATCTAACTGCCTCGTCAATTTCATCGATGACGCCGGACTTGTCGTAAATCTTGACTGCACGTTCAGTTGTTTTCTTAACGAATAAGTCTTTGAATGATTTTCCCTTGGCAGAGCCAGAGAAGAAGAATTTAAATTCAGCAAAATTAGCAAATATTCCAAGAGCGCAGAATACAGTGCAAACGCCGATTGAAATATAGCAAACGACTGTGAGATACAAGATTAGTGAAAGAAGAACTAAGGTTTCAGAAACGAGGAGGCCGATCATCAAACCTTTTTTCTTGATCAAATGGAAAAGAGGCAAGTCAATAGCTGCAAATGCAACGATTGCAAGAACCATATCTATGATTCCGTTAACGTCTAAAAATGGACCGAATATTGTGCTCATGATAAGGTCCTCCTTGCGTAAAAACTGAAGTCTTTACTGACTTCTATTTTTAATCTTACACCAAAAACGGCGGATTTAAAGTTGCGTGTTTTCGTACATGATAGAAAAATGAAATCCGACCGTGAAAACAATATATTATTTCAAAAATGTTGCTTTATAACATTTAGACTCAAATACCCCAATTATGGGTGTCTTTTCTTTATATTAAATATAAACATTGAAATTTCAATAATGGGGACTATAGTAGGAAAATCAAAAAAAGAAAGGGAGGTTTCTTATGAGAAAAAAGAGAAAATTGTTACTCGCTCTAACAACACCACTACTCATGTTTGGTTCCTTGGTTGGATGCACTAACAATCAGGGAAACTCATCCGGTTCTTCATCGCTAACCATTGATACTGATTTTAAAGTTGAATTCGAGGAGATGTATGAGACAGATGCATGGGATGGAAAGATTCTTGCATGCATTGGAGAGATAGCCGGAAATGAAAATGCTGGACTTGTCCCATCCGCAGATGCGGACCTGTACCAGTTCGGGTGCACCAGAGAAACGGATGATGAGGGAGGTTCAATGGATCTCGCCGTAATCAGATGTTATGGCATATTCGAGAGAAAGGTCGAGGAGATGTACGAGACATCACTTCGATCAAAGGGATATCAACTATCAAGCGAATACCCTTATGGAGCCACGGAAATATCGTTGACCACAGATTTAATCGTACAGTATGAATTGATGGAAGACGAAAAAGGCGAGACTTGCTTCGAAATCCTAGTCTACACATACGAATATCGAATCGATTACTGGCCAGGAGAGCAAATCGAGGAAATCATGGGCGAATCAGTCCCTGAAATCGGCGCCGATTGCTATGAGGTCTACACTTCACTAACCGCAAATAACAACGTCAGAATCTCACTGTATGCATATCATATGACGCAAAGTGATGTTGACGCATATGAGACTAAGTTAACGCTCAATGGGTTCACGATCTCGGAAGGCGGCTATTACCATCAGGCAAAGAGCAAATCTGGTTATCTCAACTTGATGTATGACTACTTCGATGGACTATTCACAGTTTATATCTCATGTGATTGGCCATACCTATACATCGTTGATTCTATTGGAAGAGACATTCCTAAGCTAACTTCCGATGCATCCAACTTTGATTGGGATTATGTCTCGGAAACAGGAGACTCTGAGGATGCAGTTCTTACCCTCTACTACGACAACACAAGCAATGAGGATTTCATCGCTTACGGCGCGTTATTAGAAAAAGAAGGTTACGTCTGTACGGACACAAGAGAATCTACAGGTTCACTTACGATCCATGTTAAGGATTATTCACTACCAAATGACAATCACGTCGTTTGCTTGATGTACTGCGTTGAGCAAAAAACCATCGCGATTGCCCTCTATTAAGAAAGGGATAAAACAAAATGAAATTCAGAAAAATATTAATAATCTCTTCTGCAGCACTTCTCCTTGGTGCTTGTGGAGGAAACAAAAACAATTCAAATAACGCTAGTTCCAGCGTAAAACCAGGATCAATCACCAAGCCAACCGCTTCATTTGATAAGGCGCTTGCAAAGGATTATTCCAACTGCACAATCCTTAGCTATCAGAGCTATAACGATGGTGAATCATCAGAAACAGACTATGAATATGTTGCTGACGGCCTCATCTGTGACTATAGCTGGGATTTAGCTCAATCAGGATATGATTATCAGAGCTGTCTCTCCTACTATACAGTTGATAATAAGGGCGAATCCTGGACATTCTGGGAAGCTGAAAAAGGCACCGCAAATTCAAAAGGTGGATGGTTACAAAAAGGCTATCACAACTCGGACCTTTCGATTTGGAACGCATATTTCTATTTGCCTAATTTATTGAATAATTTGAGTGCATCTGATGTTGCGATGTCCAACGGCGTTTACTACCTCAAATCCAACGAAAAGATCAAGCAATTGAACGACTCTGCATTTGGATATGCGTGGTTTAACGACATTATCGATATTGCAATGATCGTCAACGACGAAGGATATATTTCTCACATTTTTGGTTTCTGCGATGAGGACGATAACGGCGACCCAAAGAACTACGTCGAAATCATTATCGATAACTTTGGCACAACCGAAGTTCCATACGCATCAAGAATTCCTGAATTAGGAGACGACACAAAAACAACATATTGGCAATATAAAGGTTGGCCACATGACTATGAAGAAGCTTACTACACCGACATACACGCAAAAGTAAGCGATGCTTCAGAAGTTACTGGCGATGCAACTCACGATGTTGTCGCTGAACTTGATGACAGATGGGTTGTTGAAGCCCTGCTCACACCAACTCAGTTCAATGCGTGGGATTTAGTTAAAGAAGAAAATGCTAATGTCACATGGCACTACGATCCAAAGATTGTCTCCCTAGAATACGCTAGAGGCGATAAGGCGATGAATGTTCACGCAATCGCTCCTGGAGAAACTGAAATCTATGCAACAGTCAAGGGCAAGGACAAGACATTGGAGTCTGAACACATCAAAGTAAAGGTCAACACTCCTCCAACCCAGGACAAAAGCAACGCAGTCTTTGACTTTGAGTGGGTAGCTGTTAATCCAAGTGAAGACGGTGGAGAAACATTCTCTGTCTTAGCAGCAAATGCCGTTAACACCAACGCTCCATACACAATCACAGCTGGCCCATGCGCAAAAATCTTAGATGGCAAATACTCTGACCAGTATGATGCTGGAAAACGCTATATGGTCATCAGCCCATCTGATCAGGGTTGCTTAAACAAAACAACGAAGCCGGGCCTCTATTTCGACTTTGGTGAGCAGCAAGTATCTAAATTATCATTCAATTACGGCTTCTTCTATGATGCACACAAATTGAACATCTCTAATTTGAATCAGGTTTTGGTTCGCTCAACAAACGATGGAATCAACTACAACGAAATCGATATCACAGAGCAAATCAAGACAAAGGCTTCTGGCGAATTTAGCAAATTAATCGAAGTCGAATTCCCAGCAGCATCAAAAGTCGAGATCACACTTAAGGCATCACAGATTGGAAAATCATGCGGAATCACCTTCGATTCAGTATGTTTCTCCAAAGATGAAACTTGCAACAACTGGCAAGACCCATCAACTGTAATTCCAGTTTCTAGCGTTACCGCTGCCCCTTCTTCAGCTGAATTATTCGTTGGGGAGACTCAGGTATTACACACATTAGTCGCTCCAAATAACGCAACAGATAAGACCCTTACCTGGCATGTTGAGGAAGGAAAAGAAGGCATTGTCTCTGTTAGCGCAGACGGAACAGTTACTGCACTTGCTGCGGGAAGCGCTAAGGTTTGGGCAACCGCATCAAATGGCGTTAAGTCAAATGAAGTCACAGTGACAGTTTCAAATATGCCAACTCTTACCGATTACGTTGGAAATAAATATGTTGGCGAATCTGTTAGCGCAGAAATTCTAAGCGCAAATTCAGCTAAGATAACCTATGGCAGTTTTGAAGTCACCGGAACAATCTCAGGACAAAAGAATGATAAGATTCTCTTCTCAAACGCAGGAGGAGAAAGCTTTGCATTGGAATTCTCACACTCCACTTTATTCGTCTCTGATATCAAATATTTGGATAACGGCACAATCAAGTCTCCATTAAGAACATCATTCGACGCTGAGTTACAGGTTTACATGACAAGCTTTAACGTTAAGGTTGGATCATTAACACCAAATGCAAGCGGAAAATACGAGGTTTTAGTGGGAGATACCACATACTTATCCCTCTCAAGCTTTGCTCCAAGCAATGCAAATGTCACAAGCGTCACCTATTCATCATCCGATAAGACAATCGCAACCGTTGCAGGACAAGATGCGTCCTACGATGAGGAAGAAGGTTATTCTGGAGCATATGGCACTGTCAGATTCCTCAAGGCTGGCGAAGTCACAATCACAGTTGCATCTAAGAATGACCCAAGCGTTAAGAAGGAAATCAAGTTTGTGGTAAAGGATAATGTCTATCCAAATGACACAAACTGGTCAATCGCTCCTTCTGCAACTGAAGTCGATGCAACATCTAAAGTAACGTTCTCAACTTCCTTTGATTCATCTATCACAACAGATAAGACAATCACTTGGTCAGTTAATAACAAAGTTGATCCAGCTAAACCAACCAACGCAACAATCAACACAAAGACCGGTGAATTAAATGTTGGAACAGTAGCTGGACAGATTGAAGTCATTGCATCCGTCAAGGGTGCAAATGGATCAACAATCCAGAAGAAAGTCACAATCACCGTTAAAGAAGCCGCATCAGGATCTGTTGTTGCTGCCGAGGCTTGCGGAACATGGAATGGCGCAGATAACTGGGAAACACCATTTACCTTCACAGTTAACGCAAACGGAAAGGCCACATTAAGAATCGATGGCTCAACATACAACTTCACTTATAGAGGAGTTTCATCAGGCGTTTACACATTCGTTTATGACAACAATTCCAGCGTCACCATCGACCTTGATATGGATTATCTTGGCGATGTCGGATTTGCATTGAACGATGATGGCGGCATCATCAACGACTATGCCTCTGTCTGCTTCTACGAAACCGTTGCAGTTACAAAATAGTTATGAAAAACGTACTTAAAGCAACATTATTAGGTGTCACCGCATTAACTCTTTGTGCCTGCGGAAACAATGAGACACCTGTAACACCTTCTAAATGGGGTGATGAATATACAGAGACTATTGTTGGCACGCTCGGCGAGGATCTTCCATTCCTCGAATGCGATAGTTACGAGGTAACGCTGCTCGAGGATGATTTCGGAGATCCGATGGTTGTTATCTATTGCTACATGCCAGAAGACCAGATTCAGACGACACTCGACGAATACGCCAATATCTGCGCTGAGGAAGGATACGATGTCACATACGACACACTGGCCCAATGGGATCCAGATGGCATGTACTATTACTACTACGACGTATTCTTTGCAGACAAAGTCATCTCCGAGACAAAAGGCATAGAGATGCAGTTCCTCGAAGGTAACAACAAGGGAAAGGAATGTTTAGGAATATTTGCCTATAACTATATCTATGTTGACGAAAATATCTGGCCAAGTAATCTCATAAACGAATTGCTTGGACACGATATCCCACATCTTGATGGAGAAGGCTACAAATACGACGCTAAAATCTATTCTCAGGGTTATATTGATATCTTCATCTCGGGAGTCGAATATAACGCAGACGAACTTTACGAAATCGGTAGAAGACACAAAAATTTACC
>JAKSVD010000007.1 GCA_024408305.1 Bacilli bacterium
GAAACAAAGAAAAAAAGGTCTGATACCTTTGCATCAAACCTATTGTTCTAATATGTGAAAGAACTACTAACTTGATACAATGAACCCTCTAAAACAGCTGAGGGTTCACTTTTTATCAAATTTCATAGTATTTATTATTAGAAATGGCGTGACAAACGTGACACTTTCAACGCTTATACTTTTTCAATAATTATTGAGTTTCCACTCTCATACGTGTTAACTGAAAGCCAGTCTCTCAAAGAGATAATATTCTCTTTCCATTTTGGAAAACCATCAATTCTTTTGACATCAGAACCATATTGTATAGTTATTCTGTTTGTTTCAATTTCAATCTTCAATTTCTTTGCTATTGTCGTTGGACGATTTTGAGCATTGCTATTGTCGAGGCCTGTGGTGCTCATTCTCTTTATATACTCAATTGTATCTGTCAAGGATAAGAGCATCAGCAAAGGCTCGCTGACATCTATCTTCTTATAATTGCCCCTGTAAATAGGTTCTAATTCCTTGATTGCGAATTCCTTAAAGAAAGAGTCATCCGGATTGATTGTCCAAATGTTGTGCTCCATGATTCTAAAGCACATATCTTGATAGTAATAGTTATTCTTTGCGTCATTCTTTGATATTCCCATTGCTTGCTTAATATTCTTTTTCTGATTCACTTCTTTATCAGAATTATTTTTCATTATCTCATCAAACAATGCATAGCCTCCCGAAATGCCATGTTCTATTGGCTCATCAACATTTCCTTTCAAATAGTAGCAATGGTAATAGGAACTAAACACATTCTCTGAATATCTAGGATTGTGTATTTCATCTGCCGACAAGCCAAACAATTTCATGGCTTGTTTTTCCTCAATCCCAAACTCAAAAATGTCATTTTCCAACTTGAAAGCTTTTAAAAACTCGCATTTAGCATACTTGCTTTGAATAAAATAGCCGTAATCATGATAAAGTGATGTCATTAGCCACACTTTTAGGAAAACATCTCTTTTTCTAGTGAAGTAACGCGAGTATTCTTCCTTAATCAACGTATCCAAGCCAGTAAATTTTGCTAGAATCAACCCTAATGAAAAAGTAAATAAAACGTGATTCATTCTGATGCTGAGCTTAGAGGTTAAATATTGCAAAGTCATTCTCTTTTCAGGAAGATCCATATCATCAAGTAGCTTACGAACATATCTAGCAGAGTCTTCTTTTCTATCTATAATTTTCAGCACGTCACCATAATCATAATCGTCTAAAGTCTCACGGAGACTATCAATCAGACTCACCATCCACATTCCCTCCTCTCAATTTAATACCTTCAGAACATAGTTATTCCGAAGCATTTCCTGTTTCAGAATGAAGTATTTTTCAACTTACTATTCTTTCGTATTTATAAAAACAAAAAGCGAAAATCACTTGGCGTTCAATTTTGGTAGCGCCCATTCATATATCCATTGCCTTGCACGCTCATACCCAGAGTCATAATAAATAGCTCCGATTATCGCTTCGAGGTATTGGGTGTGCGTAGAGTTCGTCACCTTCTCGTGATCAGGCGGATTATCTTTATAAAAATGTGTATCGTGATAAGCGTAATCAATTATCCCGGTCTCGCTAACGACTTTGTACATAATATCGTTATTTTCGGTATCGCTCTTTTCTGATGTAATAACCCCTCTGATATGCTTGCCTTCCTGATATAACTTGTCCGCCAAAACAAACTTCAATAGCGTGTCGCCCACTGTGGCCAAGCTATCGTTAGCGTACTCTCTATGATTTTTTCCTTCACCCGGAACCACTATGCGTTTTGCGTACATTGCCTTAGATAGCCATAATATATCTTTGAACTTAAATTCGATTAGTCCTTCGAGCTCTCTCATCTCTTTTTCGATTCTCGTTTGGTCCATAATCCCCTATTCTCCTAATGCTTTTGCCTTAGCTGCACTAAATAAATGGAGCAGCGTGCCATCGCCGATGTTTTCAGCCAGATCATCAGCCATACGGTCGCTTCTAATAACGATGGATATCAGAGCTAAAATCTCCTCGAATTCCAATGATTCGACAAATCCTTCTTCTTTTTGACACCATCTCCTATCTAAATCTTCGTTCCAAATCATCCAGCTGTCAGGAAAGACGATTTTCCTTTCATATGCGTTAATCATGAAATCCTTATATATTTGATCATGAAGTTCCTGATGATTACCATCGTAGTTGTAACCGTCGTAATTAAGGCACCAGTTTCTAATTTCGACATCGGTGCAGAATCTTTCAAGGAAAACTAAGTAATCATCGCAAAAGGAAAGAAAATCATCCTTGCTAATGATATTTATATTATCCATGCTTTTCTCCATATGACTCCTAGATTAGAAATTCCACTTTATAGCCAACGTCGATGACTGGCCTGATGGTGTCTCATAGATGATTTCGGAATTGTCGTCCATGCACTTTCTCATTGCATTGCAGACCAAAGGCAAACGATTCTTCAAACCAACGTCCTTTTGCACGCCGCCTGATGTTAGGGTGACACTATGTAAGCCATTTGCCTTGGCTTTTTCAATTTCGTTCTTGATGTATTCTGTGACCATCTCGGTATAGGTTCCTCTCGCAGGCTTCTCTCCTTTGGTTACAGCGTTTCCTTCAAGGACGGCGACCTTTTCTTCCAAAACAGCGACTCTTTCCATAAGTTCAAGCAAAGTCTTCTCGTATTCCATGATATCATCTCCTTCGTACAATAAAATTCTATATTAATTATATTGCATTTGTCAATAGTGCTAATTGCATTTCGTTGCATTTCATATAAAAATGCCTTCTTTTAGATATCAAGAAAGCAATTCTATATAGTTGGATTATGAGAGGAATTTCGCTTGAGAACCGATGATGTTCATTCTCTTCAGTGTTACTTCTTGGCAGATGTTCGACTCATTATTTGAGACAAGAATATACTTTCTGCTTCCGCCATCTTCTGCATTCAACGCATGGACAGCGTGACCTGTAGTTCCACTGCCTGCGAAGAAATCAAGAACGATCGAATCTTTATCTGTCGTTGCCCTGACAAGTTCCTTCATCAACTTCAATGGCTTTGGCGTTGCAAAATAATCTCTTTTTCCGAACAACTCGTTGATTTCGTCTTTCGCTGATGAATTTGTTCCAAAACACCTAAATGTTGAAGGTACTTTTGAAACATGTTCAGTTAGGGTGCCGTTCACGATTGAAGGTTGCATGATATTGTTCAATACAGAATCCTTTGATTTGGAACAGAAGATAATGTATTCGTATTTGACTCTCTTCTTTTTGGGGTCAACATTTCTGTTTTTGTCGAAGAACTGATGAAGCTTCTCCCATTTGTGTACCTTAACAAGACTGCCAAAGAATTCTGAGCATAGTCTGGCTAGATTTCGCGCTTCGCCTTCATCAATGTTGATGACCAAGAATCCATCTTGAGATAACAAGTCATAAGCAATCGAGATTCTTTCCTTCATGAAATTGTAATAACCATTGTCGAATCCTGAATCCTTATATCCGATGTAATCAATTTTGGAATTGTATGGAGGGTCAATAAGAATCGACTTAATTTTTCCTTGATAAGACTTCGCTAGCGATTCCAATGTGTACTTGTTATCAGATTCGATCACATAGTTTTCGCGTTCTTCCCTGACTTCAAAACTTGCTTCATTCGAATTCATCAAGACGTTTTTGTCCACAAAGCAATCTTTGCTGATTGAGATGGACTTGAGCTTTTTGCAATGAGCAAATGCCCATTCACCGATATAGCATACGAGATCTGAGCAATGCACTTCTTCGAGATTATCGCAGTTCGTAAAGCATGTTTTGCTGATGATAGAAACGTTATGGAGATTTATGCTTGTCAATTCTCTTGCACCAGAGAATGCCCCGCGTTCCAGTGCAATTGTTTCGTCGGGAAGATGGATGTTTCCAATCGCAAACTTGGCAGGATAACAAATTAGTTTTCGTCTGTCTTTGGAGAATAGAGCGCCGTGATCAACGCGGAAATTATTGCTATTGGATACGAATTCAATATTTGAACATCCGACGAATGGATTATATCCGATGACTTCTAACGTAGATGGAAGGACTATTTTCTTGATTCCCTTGCAATTCCAGAAGGAATTTCTGCAGATTCTCTTTACAGGAAGAAGCTCAAGGCTATCAGTTTTGATTGAATTCAAGCATCCTATTACCGAACTTTTATCCTCATCATAGATGACTGAATCAATTACGTGATATCTTGATGACATATTTACAACATTGATTTTTTCGCATCCTGAAAACGGATTGTTCTCAAGCTTAATAACCGAAGGAGGAATGATTACTTCCTTTAAGTTGCTGCAAAGATAGAATGAATGCTTGCCGATAATCTTTGTTAGATGATTGATGCTGTAGCTTTCGCTTGGATTTTTGATGTTATGGTAGATTAATCGTGAATGGTCTTTTGTATAAAGGGTTCCATCTTCATATGCAAATGATTCTGAATCGTTCTTCAGCGAAAGTTTTGGACATCCAGCAAATGGATTGTTGCCCATGAATCTAACATTCTTCGGAATGGTTATGTTCTCTAGATTTGAGCAGTTATAGAACGTATCGCCACTTATATCAATCAGCGATTCAGGAAGCACAACTTCCACGATGTTTTGATTATCCCAGAAAAGACAAGGCGACAATTCAGTGACACCTTCAGGAATTGTGACTTTGCTTCCGTCCCCTACATATCTTAGGATCCTCGTTCCTTCAATGATGAAGTTTGGATCATCTATTCTAATTGGATTGTATAGGACATATTTTTCTTTTTTGTTGCCCTCGAAGATGCCGGCTTTAAATGTTCCGTTTTCATCTTTAGCAGTGTATTTTCTTTCGATAACACCGCTTACCAGCCTTGAGCTATAAACAACCGATACGAACGATTTCTTCTTTACGATGATACTGTCTTTCTCCTCGTGTCCCCACTCGTAGCACTTAATATAAATGTTATTGCAGTAGATATCGTATTCATTATCAAGGTCAACGATGATTTCAGATGGAGAATATCCCATATCTAGAAGCTTGTCCACGCATTCCAACACGACGAAGCTCTTATGCGAATCCAAGGAAATCTTATCCGCTCCAATGATTGTGAGCATCTCGCTAAACTTTGCATATTGCATATTCGAATTGATAACTCTGCCGCTCTTGATAAAAATACCTTTGGATGTTTCTTCATACCCTAAAGCCCAATACAAAGCTTCATACTTCATGTCTTTTGCAATTGAATTTGTCTCTTGAATGTTTAGTTTATTCATCCGTTTACTGTCCTCTCAATCTTTCTACGATCTCTTCTACAATCATATCTGGCGATTTGTTTTCGGTGTCGACAACCATATATTCGAGTTTTTTCTTCTCGCAGAAATATATCATTCTCTCGTATGCCTTCTCGCTTTTTGAAACCTTAGAGATATCTGAATCATTTATATCTCTATGCTTCAACCTTTTTAGGATTTCCTCTGGTCTGGCATACAAGATTACTGTAAGTTTTGGCTTACCTATTTTCTTAAGAATCAAGTCATAGATGTCATCGTTGTAATCCGAACCACTCCAGCAATAGTTGGAAACGATATGCCTGTCAGTTACGATATCCTGATCCTTGAATCTTTCGTAAAGGTATATGTTGTTAAGTCCGTAATACCAGGCAGTAAAATTCCTGTTTGAATTTGCGTTGACGATTTTGGCCACTCTTTGATATTGCGTGACATCGTCTTCATCATCATCGAGAATATAATGAAGAGGTTTCTCTACAAATTTATATCCTAGTTTTTCTGCGAGTAATTTGCATGTTGTTGATTTTCCAACGCCATCCATACCTTCAATTGATATATGGTTCATCTTTGTTAACCTCCTTTAATTTAATCATCTCGTCAAGTGTCACCGGCATATACCCAGTGACATCGACCCCACAGTTGTAAGCGGGTTTATCCTTGTAATAATCCTTTATTTGAGCATACGCGATTCCATTAGATTCTGTCTTGTTATGGATATGGCCATAAACAAGGATTCCGTTTCTATTGAATTCCATCCAGTCCATAAGTGGATAATGACAAACACACACTTTTCTTCCTGCGTCATTTATCAAGTCGATATACTTGACTGATTCAAATATTGCCGACTTATTAATAGCGTCAAGCAGATTACAGTCATGGTTGCCGACTATCAGGTGCTTTTTTCCTTTTAAGAGCTTAAATAGATCTAAGGCAGTGATGTCATTGTCTTCAGCAATATCTCCAAGGACATATACATCATCCTGCTCGCATACTCTTTTATTCCAATTTCTGATCACTGTCTCCTTGAAATCTTCGAGGTCGTTGAATGGCCTTCTGCATTTGTCGAAGATCTTCTGGTCATTGAAATGAATGTCTGAAATGTAATAGATCAATTAGTTTTTCCTCCTGTTCTTTTCTTCTGCCTTCTTTCCATCTGTGAATCCGTCGAGGATTTCTAGATAGCCTGATACTCTTCTGATTCTTGTGATATTTGAGCTGCCGCAATTTGTGCATTTATCAAATACTCCGGAACAGCCGCATTCATTGCATATGTCCTTTGGAAAATTGAATCCCAAATAATGAACCCCTGACTTGATTGCGATATCCAAGTATTCTCTCAAACCAACCTCGTTTCCGATTGGCGCCTCCCCAAGTTCCACATAGGTGATGCAGCCGCCGTTGCACAATTCATGGAACAATCCTTCGATGTTTATCTTCTTGTATCCAGGAAGTCCGCTATCAACGTCGATATGGAAAGAGTTTGTGTAATAGCCCTTCGAGAATATATCGACTGATGGATTGAACAATTTCTTGTCATATTCTATGAATCTTCCGCTGATGAGCTCTCCGCTTGTGGCAAGCAACGAGAAGTTCATCTTGTATTGGTTAATTAGGAAATCGCAGTAGTCTCGCATGTGCTTAACAAACCCTAATGTCATGATGTAGTTATCCATGTCGCTATAGTATTTCTTTCCGGAAATCACTTCCATCGCTTCCGATAATCCGATGAATCCGATTGACAATGTTCCGTGCTTCAATGACTCTTCAACGCCATTAGAGAATCCTTTGCACCAAAGGTGATATGAGCTGTTTGTAGGGAAATCATCTGAAGCACTCGATACTGTTTTTTGATATCTATCGAGCAAGATGTCTTTGACCACGCATGCTACCTTATCCCATTTTTTCATGAGATGGTCCAATCTATCATCAAGGTTTTCTTCTGCTATCTCTTCTACGGTTTCAAGCGCGAGTCTAGGCAGATTGATGGAGATGTTGGCGATGTTTCCTCTTCCAATCGCACCAACGACTCCGTTAATGTCATCCACCACCCTTGTTCGGCAACCCATAATTGAAAGCTTACTAGGGTCGACAGAAGCATCTGCCTTGCAATCGCATAATAGATACGTAGGAATCATCTTCTTTGAAGAACATCTAAGAGAGGTCATTAGCAAATCATAGTTCTTGTCGCCCTCGTTTGAATTTACTTCCTTCTTGACCTTGAATACGATGTTTGGTTTGTAGACCATGTCGCCCAAAGCTTCGAAGTTTTCAATCAATGTTTTAGCAATAAATCTAGCGCATTCTGAATCGGCTAGACCGATATTGAAAGTTACATAGTAACTTGTTTGCCCCATTCTGGTGTGGTTGTTGTTGCACCAAAGGATCAGGTCTACGATCATGTCTGAGATGAGTGCTTCATGTTTTGAATAATCAATTCCAAACGACGATAATACGGATGCCATCTCATTATCGAAATTTGCAAATGCCATTCCTCCGGATTGCTCGTTTCCAAGATTTGTGAAAAGCTCTTTTAAGAATCCGAACAGTCTGACAATCGTCTGTGAATCGCTTGTTCCGCGAACCTCATCAAGAGGAAAGTTACTAGCAATATCAAGAGTCAGGCAGTTATATGTGAGACCATAGGCATCCAAATCGTGGATGTGTATTGTTCCGTTTCTATGAAGCTCTGACCATTCAATTGGCATGTTATTTAAGATTACTTCCTTGAATGATTTTTCGCCTATGTTATAGACCTTACCAACATAGCTTGTTCTGTTTGCTGCATTATCGTTGTTTAGTTGTTTCATTTCATTACCTCCTCGAATACCTGATTTGAAGATCCGACGAATGGCTTGACGCCAGTCTTGTTCTGAATCTCAAATCTTCCAGTTTTTAAGTATCTGATCTTGCTGATGACCTCATCAGGAACATCTTCTTTGCTATGCCCCGTATAGAGAGCAATGTCGAATCCTGATTCATATAATTTATCAATCAGTTCAGTCAATGCTTCTTTCTGCATCAACGGCTCGCCTCCTGATATTGTTATCTTTTTGTTGAATACTCTTTTGTTCAATTCTTCAGAAAGAGCATCAACATCCATTTCCGTTCCTAGATTAGGGTTCCATGTAGATGCGTTATGGCATCCTTTGCAGCGGATGTCACATCCTTGAAAGAACACGATTGTCCTAATTCCCGGCCCATCAACAAGGCTGTTGTTATATTTGATCGAATTAATACGCAAGTTCATACATTTCCTCCATCCAGTTGATGTTTGTCATTGCTTTGAACTTCTTTCGCTTGTATTCGACCCTTTCTCTTCTTGCGTTTTTGTCGTGTTTTATCGGTTTTACAAAGTGTGGGTCTTCTACGATTCTTGAAGCCATGTCGCACAAGGAGTTTTGTTCTTGTCTTGAATGGCAATGAAGGTACATATCGTTGTTGTTTACTTCCTTGATTGATAGGAACTCTTCATAACTGATTTCTTTTACCTGAAGGATTGCATCTTTGTGTTGATGTTTTACCCTTGGATATTGTCTTGCGATTTTAGCTGCTTCCTTACCGCTTTCCGCGATAACTGCGAATTGTACTGGGACATAGAATCTTCTTCCTACGTGTCCACATTTTGTTACTACTTTGAAATATTTTTTGTTGTTGTTCATATTGGCTGTCCTCCTATTGACACTTTCATTGTAATTTCCAGTCCTTGCTCTCAATTAGGACCGGTTTTGTCCACCCTCTCCTTTTTTCGTTTGGTGGTTTTTGATTACGATTCCATGTTAATATTCGGAGCGGCATTCCAATTAGGACCGCGATTGTCCGCGCAACAAAAAAGGAGTCCTTATTTAAAGAACTCCATAACATCTACCTCGAAGATGCGAGCGATATATTGAATGGTATCAAGCTTGTTGATTCCGTTCTTGATATAGCGTCTGATTGACCTCCCATTGTTAAATGTATTTGAGATGCGCTCTTCAGCGTATTCTTGAGACCAACCCTTCTCCTCTAGTAAACGTTTTAAATTTTGACCTGCTCTTAAAGCAAGATCTGTTGTTTGTGTCATAGTGCAATACCTCCTTTGCGAAGGTATGTGTTACCAATGCTCCAGAGCGTGCATCACGACACGTATATATTATACCAGACTCAACGCCCCATTGCTGAGACGTTTCATCCAGGCATAACCAAAATAATTTATCAGCCTACTTGCTGATTTTCTTCCAGTCCCCATGCTCATACAGAACATAGGAATCCTTGTTATCGAATATATATGAACGGAAGTAGAACTCGTCGTATTTCACTAATGAGAAATATATAGATATAGTCATGGCTAAATAGAAACAACTAATGAAATAGATCCAGGCAACGTCTGACAAGTCCCCGCCTATCCAAGTTAAGAACGACAGTACGACAGCCGACGACGCAAATGCGGCGCCTAAGGCTTTCCATGCAATCATGATCTTGGCGAACGTTCCTTTTTCGTTGTCTTCGCCCAGCTTGTTCTCGTATTTGTAGAACACATGGTTCCTGATATTCCATTTGGAGTTCGCAAGCTTCTTCCTCTTTTGCTTTAAGGCATATACCAAATAGCCTACAGCAGGAGAGACGTAGATTAGGTCCGCTATCAGATTGAAAACCTGATATTCTCCGGTGATTACTGACAGAGCAATATCCAATGCGAAAGGAACCAACAATGCGATAAGGCTTATGATGATTTTTGTTATTTGTCTTTGCTTGTGTTTATCGAATCTTCTTTCGTCTGACTCATAATAATATATTGTCGAAGAGTCAAAATATGGATCAAACGGTTCACCTATAAGGCTAGATATTGTGACCTGTTCTGGTTCCTTAGACTTTAATTGTTCTTCTATATCTTCAAGATGTTCGATTACGCTTTTACAATCTGCCATTGTTCATCGCCTCCATCTTTTCCCTTTCAGCCTTTAGTTCTTCATCCGAGATGTCTCTACCATCTATGAGCTTTGATGTTCTTCTTGCAATGATTCTGTTCTCAATCAGGTAATCCTGCATGTTGTTAAGCATGTCTATCGTCTTGTTGAGCTTCTCCTCCATCGAATTTAGCTTGATGTCCTTCAATGTGTTGATTTGCTCTTGTAGAAGTTTGTTTTGTTCTTCGAGTGACATCAATTCCAAATCTTTGATTGAAAGCAGGCTCTTGTATTGAATCAAGTCCTGCTCTGAAAGCTTCTTAGACTCGTAGGATTCTTTCAATTCATCCTTGAGTCTCAAGACTTCAGTCTTGTATTCTGTGTTTAATCTTTCGGTTTCACCATAAATTGATGTGAAATAAGAAGCATCGAACTCAACCCTGATTCCCTTAATGTAGTCAATGTAATAATTGATGAGATCGAAATAGACCTTTAGGAAATTGATGACGCCTTCTACTTGAAGAGTCTTCTCTTTCTTGTGTTTGTGATCGTTGCATTTCTTTATGTAGTCAGGAAGCTTATTGAATGTATAGTCGTCTAGCAGCAGCTTTCCCTTGAAGAAATCCTTTGCTTCGTTTGTTCTAACGATGTGCCCACATGTTCTTGTAGGATCATACGGAACATTGTTTTCGTCCATCATGTATTTGATTGTAGCCTCAAGTAAATCAAGGTAGGAGTCATAGAAAGAATTAGTCTTTGACTTGATATTGCGTTCAAGCGTGTTGAAACGCATCGTTAGTGAATCATTGAATAATTTCATCTTCTTAAACCTCCTATTTCGCTGATATCTATATTAGCAAGATATCTCTCGTTGATAATTTTATATAGTTCTGTGTAGTCTACCCTCGGGATATATGGGTATTTATTTGCTTTGAAATAAGCAAAGATGCTTCCAACCGCCTTATTCAAATCAGAAAAACCAACCCATGTATTGATTCTATCCAGGAATAACTCATTGCAGTATCTGGTTTCCTTGCTTGTGAGTTTCTTTATCTCGTATATGTATAAATCATCCGGATGATACTTGAATGGTTGGCCGAACGATTGCTTTAAAACGTATTTGTTGTCATTTGGGTAGAACAACTTCTCGTTTGGCATAAGTGTCAATTCGTTAAGTTCAGGCATCTTGTAATAATCCTTGTGCGCGATTCTAAACTTATAGAACGGGTCTATGAGGACGATCATCCTTTTTGCCGAGATTGGGAACATCATGAAATTTTCTGTGAAGTTGTGATGGAGATTCATTGATTGGAAAATCGCAATCCTCTCTTGGTCGCTTTTAGCTCTCTCCATTAAAGACAGATAGAAATTGGTCTTCTTGACATTATGGACCGTGGTTCCATTCCATCCCTTCTCGTTTTCCGAAGTCATCCCTATGTCTGTGATGACGAACTCGTCATGAGCGAACTCCGAATCCCAGAAAGCGACATAGCCGTTGTTGATAACCTCTGCCCATCTATGAGCGGGATATGTCTTGCTTGGATGGCCCAGTATCTCCTGAGGCCTCCCATTGGTATCAAGGATCACTTCTAAAGTCCTCATCCAATAATCAAACGGGGTTTCCTCTGCTATTTCCTTTTCAAGAAATGGAGGATCTATCTTTTTCTCTTCTAACCCTCTATCCTTTGCGAACCTCTTGCCATATTCATTCAGGTTGTCGTAGTACTTCTTCTCGACCTGCATGAATTCCTCGTTGCCCATGCTTCTAATAACTGAAATCAGCAAAAACTTCTTTATCAAATAAAGTTCATCCCTCTTCAGTTCTATTTTTCCTTCAGCGTGAAGCAATTTGTTGTTGAACAGGTTCCCGAATTGAGACTCAATCCTCCTATTCAACTTCTCTTCCACTTCATCGGAATAAAAACCATCCTCAGAGAATGACTTGGCAATCTGGACGTTCTCCCTATATTCGCCGGTTCTGACATTAAAAAGGCAAAGCTTATCGCTAAATCTTCTCAATGTAAGCATTGGTACATAATGCGAATTAGCCATAAGACCTTACCTCCATTCTTATTTCAATTTATAAATTTTCAAAGTGAAACCTTTGAGTTTTTCAACGAATATGCTTCGTACCGTGTTCCAGTCTCCATTTGCGATTCCGCATCCGTATTTATAAGGTATTGCAACGCTGTGAAGATTGTTTAACTTCATGTATTCAACAACCTTATCTAAGCATTTTGCTAGAGCTTCGTAATCGGTATCAAAAGAATGAGTCTGGCTGAAGCAATTAGCAATAACGTATTTATCCGCCTTGGCAAAGCATACTTCTCCTAGCGCTTTGTTTCCGTAGAACGCATATTCTCTTTCAACACTTGGGAATCTATTAGCGATATGCAAAGCGATCCCGCCTCCCATGACCCCTTGAAGGTTAACCTGATGACACAAAACATCGCAATCGTTGCCTAATGCGTCACCTGTTAATTCAACAACAGAAGAATTTTTGCTTTCCATAATTCTTCTAACTGAGTCTGGGAACATGGCTTTCAATATTTCGTCAACAGGAGTGAAACATGGTATCATCTCCGATCCATTAGAAATGCCTCCCCAGAAAACTCCTATAACCTTTTTTGTATCGTAATCCAAGATTGGAGAACCAGAATTACCTGGCTTGCCAAACATATCTGCAAAGACAGTCCTTCTATCCTCATGGACAACATTAACACTAGCAATTTTTCCTTCTGTTACCGATATTGATGTATATGATTCCCCACCGAATGGGTATCCAGCCATCAAGAAAGGAGTCAAAGGTTCTAGATTCAACGAATCAATGCTCTTCAATGGCAAGAATTTAAATTTCATGTCGACATTAGCCAATCGAATCAGAGCGAAATCGTTCTTCTTGTCTAAGTATAAGACATCGAAGTCTACATAGTTTTTGAAAAACTGACCATCTGCCAAGGCAAGCATCAATCTTGCTTTTTGCATTGAACCATCAGTGCATATGCAATGGGCACACGTCAAACACAAGCCGTCATCTGTAATGATGAATCCTGTGCCCTGACCACCATTTTCATTTGAAATGCTTATAACGGCCTGGTTGTAATATGAATAATCAACCTTGCTTGAATCGAATTCTTCGCCTGCATTCAATACTGTGTCCAACAACGATGCAGGCAATGCTGTTTCGGTTTGAGTCTCTTTTTTAGGTGTTGTTTTTACCAACCCCTTATCGTTAGCGTATTGTTCAACGTCTTCGATCGTTATCTCATTATTGTCAAGTTCATCCTCGACTCTGAGGTTTTGGTTCATGATGATATCTTGAAGCATTGTTCTAACTGTTCTAGCATTAGCAAAATCGTCATTATGTCTGTAGAACTCGCATATGCTCAGCATTTCTTCTAATGCCTCTTCTGTAATTGTATAAGGCACGGTTTCCTTTGATAGGAAGCGTAATGCGATGTCCTTCAATTCATCATGGCTGTAGTCTGGAAAATCGACCCAGAACTGTATTCTAGAACCGAAGCCAGGGTTTGATGCTATCATTTTTCTCAAAGGTTCGTCGTAACCTGCCACTATAACGCAGAACTTACCTTTGTTGTTTTCCATTCCATCAATGAGCGCAGCAATCGCCTCTGATCCGAAATCGTGAGAGCCACCATTGTCGCTTATTAAAGAATACGCCTCATCTATGAACAGGACGCCTCCCATGGCTTTTTCAATGGCCTCTTTAGTTTTGATTGCGGTTTGACCGACATATTGACCGACAAGAGTCTCCCTGTTACCGACGATGACCTTTGCCTCTGGCAACACTCCAGCTTCAAACAAAATCCTTGATATTATGTTGGCGACCTCTGTCTTGCCAGTTCCCGGATTTCCGGTGAATGCCATATGCAGATTCAAAGACAAAGAGCCTTTGTTCTTCTTGGCGTATGCCCTTATCTTCTTAACGGCCATCTTGACGCTATTTAAGCCAATTAAAGAGTTTAGTTCATCCTCCCCAGACAAAATCTCGGTTGACTTAGCTGAGCCTGTAGGAAGCGCCAATTTAGCGTCTTTTATATATTTATTGACATCCTCAATGAGTATAGTCTTATCGTTTTCGTCTCCGGTTCTGACGTTGAGGCACATCTCACATTGCTGAACGATGTTTCTTGCATCTCTTGCATTTGCAAAATCAGGGTTCTTCCTCAATACATCAGTTATATCAAGCATTTTGTTTAGAGCAGATTCCTCTACAATGTATCCGTCTTTTTCGACCATCATCTTCATAATTTCGGAAAGCTCATCCCTTGAGTAATTCTCGAAATCGACGTGGAATTGGATTCTTGAGTTGAATCCAGGGTTTGTAGAGAGCATCTTCTGCATCTTGTTTTTGTATCCAGCCAAGATGACGCAGAATTTGCCCTTGTTATCTTCCATGCCTTTGATGAGTTCGGCTACAGCTTCGTTTCCAAAATCCTGGCTATCTCCTTCGATAGCAAGCGAGTATGCTTCATCGATAAATAGAACTCCACCCATAGCTTCTTCCATGACGTATTGAGTTTTAAGAGCAGTTTGCCCTACATAGCCAGCAACCAGAGTACTTCTTGTTGCCTCGACATATTTTTTCTTAGGAAGCACCCCGTTTTCATAAAGAATCTCCCCAATCAGCTTTGCCACTTCTGTTTTGCCGGTTCCAGGATTTCCATAGAAAGCCATATGTAGATTAAGACCTGATTTGCCCTTTGCAGCCTTCGTGTATGCCTTGATTTTGTCTATCATCTGCTTTACGGAATCGAGGCCAATAAGTTCTGCCAGTTTTTTCTCAGCCTTCCCTTTCTCGTTTGCAAGATCAGACTCACTTCTAGGATTAATTTCCTTAGGCACTTTGATTTTTATAATCTTCTCGTATGCATCCCTTACCTGTGCATCGCTGAATGATGCCATAAAAGAAGAGTCGCGTATTATATTATTAACTGGCTCGTAATGAGCATCCAACTGGGTTTTGAACCAGTCTTTTATGTTTTTAATTTCTTTGCCGTTCACCAAATATGAAACGTTCTCGCTCGGCTTAGTGAAGTATAGCAAAGCGGAAAAGCCTGACCAAAATGAGGTCATCATCTCTTCCAAGTCCTCCGATCCGTCTGACAAGAAATCAGGAATGTATTTCTTATCAACTATCTTTTTCACGCTTTCATTAACTTCAGCCAAAATAGTCAAAGGCTCCTTGGATTTCAACTTTTTGACATTTTCCTCGTAGCCAACCCTATATGCGTTGCTGTAGATTGAATTCTTAACAATATAGTCCTTGGCTTTCTTTGAGAGTTTATCCAACAAATCGAATAGAAAATTCAAAGAATCAGACAATGTCTCATCGAAAGACAAGCTGATAGCCTTCTCGATTTTGCAGTCAGCAAGTTTGCTGAAAGCAGCCTCAAGCGAGATTTCCTTTAGCAATTTGTTGATTGTAGCGTCAGAGAGCTCCACCCTCTTTGAGAGTGGTTCGAAGGATACTTTTTGCTTCTCGGTGTTGTTGCCCTCGACATGTTTTTTGTAATTATCGAGCGCAGCGAATATCTTATCGAAGAATTTCTCTGAGTTATTCGCCTTCATGACATAGGAAAAAACGTCGTCAAAGTCAGGGTAATGAAGCTTTGATTCCTTGTTTTCCTTGACGCAACAATCTGCAGTATAGATTTTCTCTATCCTTGCAGATGATATTTGCTTTTTGATTTCTCCAATGTATTCTTCCCTGATCATAGGCTTAATCTCCTAGACCGAGTGCTTTTCTCGCTGCTTGAATTGGGGTTGAGTAATAAATTGGTTTTAGGTTCTTCTTTGTGTCAGGTGAGAGTGCCTCGAACTTATCCTTTTGATCCTCAGGAAGCATGATATTCTTAGCACCAGCATTTACCGCTGCGACAACGATATCGTTAAGTTCTGTAGTCATTGGCATCATGGTGCCTGAAACAACCACTTTACCTACTATAGGTGTTGATGGTTTTACAGGTACTCCAGCAATCGCTGAGCATAATCCCACAACCTCGGCAACTGATACTTCATCGGATACTTCCTTGTTTTGGAGGTCATTGAAATACAATGTGTAGTCGAAGTCATTAGGTGATTTTGAAACAATTTCCTTTGTGTGCTTTCCGAATTCCACAAAGGCAGCGTTCATGCTTTCCTTAGCAGATTTATTAGTTCCTAAACCCTCAATGTTCTTCGAATCGAATTTCCCGCTTCCAGATAATGCAGAGTTTTCCAATCTATATACGCCGATTTGGTCTTTTACCGATCTTCCGATTGCATAGACGAAACCAGCAGGTTCAAACACTTCTGAAATCAATGTTTGATCTGGTTGCTCAGGTACATTGACAATTGTCTCTTCGTCATTCTCCCTATCGATATAGCCTAAGGCAACTGTGTTGAATTCTGAAGGAGACATCTTCTTCAATTGCTCCTTGACCCTTCTTCTTCCTTCAATAGCGTATTCAAGGAGTTCTTTCACTTCCTCTTTTGTCATGTTCTCATCAGGGTATATCAATTTCACCAAGCCTGAGAATGTCTTTGTTACCGCTTTGTCGTCACGGGTGTTGAAGTTCTTATTGAGTTCAAAATACTTCAAGAAATTAGTTGTGAAGTCGTATTTTCTCATTGCATGACAATATTCTGACAAGCAATCTGAGATCAAGCCGAATCCCTTGGTGAATAGGCTTTCCTTTAGTTTTGGTGTTTCCCATCCAGGAAGGTACGCATTGATTCTATCGAAGAACGCAGAATCGCTGTTGAAGTTCTCTGGGAATGGCTCAAATAAATGTGATGTTCTAATCATGTCAGACAATGTTCTGAAGGTATTACCTTCAAACGCAATTGAAGCATCTGCGTTGATTGAATCAGCGCCCAATGCGAAGTTTCCGTTTGCCATGTATGTCTTCATTGTTTGGACGAATTCCATAGTCGCGCCAGCCATACCGCCGACCTCGTCGAAGGCGATACAGTCCCAGTTACCGACCAAGCCGACCTTACGTCTACCCATGTTGTAGAACATGTTTGCAACCGTAGTATTGCCCTTGGCCATAAGGATTGTATATGGCGAGATTTCGCTGTAGATATATGATTTACCAGTGCCACGTGGTCCAAGTTCAACAAGGTTATAGTTTTTCTCAACCATTGGAACCATACGCAATAAGTAATGCATCTTTTGCTTGAACGATAGTTCATTTGGTTCATATCCTGCTGATCTTAAAACCAAGTCGATCCATTCATCCTTTGTGAAGTTCTTTCTTGCATCGATGATTGAATTCAAGTCAAGGTTTGGCATTTGGATAGGCTTCAAGGAGACGATATTGAAAGGAGAGTCAAACTTTGATTTCTTCTTAGCTTTCTTCTTTTCGCCGAATAAATCTTCCTCTTCATCCTCTTCTGGCTTTTGATAAGCTATTCTCAAGATGCACCAGATTCCTCCTAGAAGAAGTTTTTCATTATGGATTACCAAATCAGAAGAAACTTCGAACGGATCGATATGAAGGTTTGTGAAATAAGCAATGTACTTATCGATTTTCTCATTAAGAACGACGCTGATTTTATCGATGATTGTGTATTCACCGTTTTCCCTGATTTTTGACTTGATATACTCGCTTTGGTCAGGTCTTACGTAGTTTTCAGTAAGAACCTTCTTAATCTTGGCAAGTCCTGCATCGATAACGTCTTGATCGTCTGTTGAGCAATATTGACCTAATAAGTATTCAAGGACGTAAGTAGGAACGTTGGCTCCTTTTTTCATCATTGATGTAAGGTCTTTTCTTACGACCTTGCCAGGAAAGTTTTCTAAAATTTTAGTTGCTAATTCATCCATCTTTCGTTCCTCCTTAGAAATCAAAATCGCCACCGAAATCGTTTATCACCTGGAATTCTTCCTTGATGATTGTTTCGTGTGTTTCTTGGTTGTTTACCAATAAATAGTACTTGTCGCTCTTTGTTCCTGGGTTGATGTTGAGAACCACTTTGAACCTTCTGTTCACAGCATCGCCATCAGTCTTGTTTGCGACAATTATCTTAGTATCTGATATAGCCTTGCCCATCTTGTCCTCAAGAACAACCTCATATGTTGCCTCGACTGCGTCGACACCGATAGGCTTTGCTTGATAGAATTCCATCTTAGGCATCAAGCCATAGATGTTTCTTGATTCTGTGACCAATTCAATCTTGACTGGCTCATGGTCATATTTGCCAGAGTTGTTTTTGTATTTTTCGCTAGAAGTTCTGACGTTATCGAAGATTACAACAGGAACCATTAATTCTTGTAGAGACAATCCTCCGTGAACGTAATTCGATGGTCCGCCAGAAGCTTTCAACCTTATTGTTTGCAATGGAGCGTATCCAAGCAAAGTTTCCTCTTCGTTATTGATCAGTAGCTTTGGAGCAACCAAGAACTCGCTGTCAATCGGAGCCTTGGACACGATGCATCTCTTCTCGCCTTCCGCATCCACGATCTCATCACTCTTTACAGACATCTTCTCGACTTCGTCAAGCTTTTGATATGAGTAAATGAATCCGTGGTCAGACGTTATGACAACCTTTATGCTCGCTCTAGCGTTTGTTAGAGACTTAACGAGATTGACGATTTTCTCGATTGTGTCTTTGCAGGAACCGAATACCTTGCTTTCGCCAGACGATTCATGCCCAGAATTATCGATATCATTATGGTATACATAGATAAGCTTCTTACCTTTTAGGTATTCCTTCTTCTCAGTTGTATTCATCTTGATTATATCTGGGTACCTGATTGCATCGCTTTCTGGTATATGTTTTTGCAATACAGCTCTTCTATCGTCGGTAGATGCGGTTTTTAAACCACCTGAAAGCACGTTGATATTGGCATCAATTACTTTCTTTCCTGGAAGCACTGCCGCCATTCCGTACTTTGTAATAGAAGGGAACACGCCCTGCACTGCTTCTATCTTGACATCGCATTTCAATTGATATTGAAGCGTATTCGAAAGTTCCTTGGCTACCTCATATCTCATGCCGTCTGATATTACGACAATAGTAAGCTTATCTTCACATTCCTGCTCGACATACCTATGGAAGAAGTCAAGCTGCGTATTAGTAAGGCTGTTGATTTTGCCAGATGTTTCAATGGATGGCTTTATCAACTTAACCCAAACGTCATTAACTCCGTTTAGATAGAAATTCTTATATAGGTTTTCAACGTAATTGATCGCATCCATGACCTTGTCGTTTACAGAATCAACCATTTCAAATGTTGTTTGGTAGAAATGATAATGAATGTGTCTATAGTGCGTATCGAACAGATAGATATCCTTTTGGTATTGGTTCCATAAATCTGTTTCGCTTACAAAGTGGAATCCGCCTTGGTATTTGTCATATTGGCAGAATAATTCGCCCATAGAATATAGGCACTCATAGTAGGATGAGTAATCCTCATACCATAGTCGTTTTCTTCTATCAGCCACCATTGTCATGATCTTGCTGCCTGCAATGGCTTTTGTCGCTGATGCTGAGAATAGTTTTCTAAGTATAGCTTCGTTGATTGACGGGAAAATGTCGCTTCCAATCAATTCATCAAGAGACAACGCATCGAATAAGTTAAATAATCCTAGCTTAGAGTCTGCGTTCTTGATCATCGCACAGATGCTTTCTTTGTATTCTGAATTATGCGTCCATTCAGAGACCAATGAGTACGCATCCGAAACAGCGTTATTAATAACATTGACTCTTAATTTGCTTGGCATAGCACTGCCCATCGTTTGATATAAGGCTGAAATTAAGATGGTATCGAAAGCGTTCTTTAAGTTCTCGTGGCAGTCGCCAACATATTTGTTTAGCAATTTCCACAAAATCTCTCTGGAACCGAATGAATCGATATGCTTGATACATTGATTGTCTTCGATATTCAAGCCACCTGAAAACACCCTATAAAGAATATCAGGGACTTCTGGCGTAGGAGCTTGGCATAAAACAGCCAAAATACCTAGGTGTAATTCGCCAGCTGATTTGATAGAAGGTGCAACCTTCCTTAATTCGTCTATTCTCTTTTCATTTTTCCAGAACTTGTCGTATTGCTTGACTGTGCCCTTTAACGTCTCGTTTGCGATGCCAAGCTTATCCATGATCATGGAATAGTAATCAAGGGTCATAGACTCTTTCTTGTACATGATACGGGCATCTTGGAGCCAGTCTTGCTTGAAGTCTCCTTCTGTGATTCCGGTTGAATCGTAGATTAAGAGATTGCCGCTGTTATCGTCGTTGATTAGCTGCTTTGCCTTGAAAAAGTTGTTTGTAGTCAACTTAAATATTGTTACCCCTTCAAGTTCTAACTCGTCGACAGTGTCTTCGAACTCCTTCTCAGAATCGGTCCAGAACACGACGTGCCTTTTATAATATTCGTCAAGAGGCGCAGAGAACTTAAGCACCAGCTTGGTTTTTATTTCTTCTAAATTCATCCTGAACCTCCTTTACTGTATAGGCGCTAGAACATCCTTGAATAATTCATAGTTATGTTTAACACCATCATCTAAATCAATTGAAATACGTTCATCAGCTAAGTGATGGATCTTTGGCTCGTATTCAGATATTTCCTTTAATTGAGCTTTGACTTTTTCGAGTTCTTTTCTGCTCTTTGTTGCTTGTACTCCAGTCAATGTTGGGATTTCTCTTTCCAAGAATTCGATTCTAGAAGAGTATTTATCCATCAATGGTAAGATATAATCTGTTCTCATCTTAGCCAAAAGATCTGGAGTGTATCTGTGCATATAGATCAATGCCTTGAAGCTGTTTTGCTTTCCAGCATCAAAAAGCCAATAAATTGGTCTCTTTTGGTATGTTTTTAAGTGGTCAGAGTAGAATCCTGATAGCAAGTAGTTTCTGATGACTTCTTTTGACGTTCCATTTCCGCCTAACGAATCAGCGATGAACTTCAAATTCTCATCCAATGTATCTTGGCCATAAACTTTTGTGACAAATTCCACTACTTTATTCGTGGCATCGTCTGCATAGTAGCCATCATCTAAAATAGGAATGATGTTGTTGCCGTCTGGAATAATTGTTGAATATAATGATGAGTCCCAGTCTCCGCCTGCATAGCAGAGGCCTTCATGGTCTAAAGAGTAACGTCCAAAAGAAACGCCAAATATGTATAAAATCATCGAAATGATTTCTGACTTTTCCGAATAATCAAAATAATTTTGATTTGTTTTGTTATCCAATTCGGAAATCACAAAATATTCAAATAAAGAATTGTTAATTTTTTCTTCGTTTTCCAATAAATTGTTTGTTACATCTCTAAGATTTTGTAAAACTTTTGAGACTGAGTGTTCTATGGAAGAGCTTTTTGTGCTGAGTAAGATATTTTTCTTAAAATCAGGTGCAGTTTCATTTTTGTTCCAAAGGATTTTCGCTAAATCAATATTTTCTTTAACAATATCATCAATTTTTTCATCCAAACCATTCGGAAATGGTAGTTCTAGAATATCTCCTACCAAATAATTCAAGCTAGGATTAATTTGCTCCAGTAAAAATGAAGGTATATCGGAATTCAAATAGGCTTGAATTTGATAAATACTTTCATTGCCTTTAACAAAAACTCCACATCCACCGCCGCCAAATATGCTGTTATCTAAATATCTAAGCGCCAACGATTTTCCGCTTATCGCAGAGAATGTAAGACCTTTACGGAAATAGTATTTTGTATTTTGTGGCCTTGATTTAATTTTTCCTCTTTCATCTCTAAGATTTCGTAAAACTTGTCCATCATCCTGCCAATTAACAACTTTAGTATTAAGGCCAAACCACTTTAAAGAGCCGCCCCCTTTGGCATACGGATACCATTTGATATTGTTACAGGCTGAGGTAGATGCTGTGTCAAAAGAAATATTTTTCAAATTTACTTCAAACCATTCTCTAACAAAAGTGTCATTATCACATGTATCCAGGCCTTTTACAGCATCAATTGTGTCTTTTAGCTTAATAGAATTTTTAAGAATGTTTATTGTATCGCGAGAAAGTCTGTACACTATCCAGGCATTTTCAAGACATAAAAAATATTTCCATGAAACATTGTACTTTTTGCAACTTTTACTCAAAAAAGCATTTTCTTTTCTATTTCCATTTGAAAATGGAACAAGGTCAAAAATAGTACCATTATAATCAACAAATGAATTTCTAATTACAAAGCAAACGTTCTTTACAACTTCGCCACTCAGCGACTCGAATGCATGCGCACCTAAATGCAAAGCATTTATAAGATCAGATTTAGCAATTAGTTTTTTTCTCAAATTTTTAAAACTAGCAATTCCCATCCAACCTTGCATATTGATCATAGATAGATAGCCATTTTTCTTAACAAAAGAAGTGTCCATGAACATTGCGAACATATCTTCTTTGCTATCTGGATAATATTTTATCGAATATTCCTTACATGGATTTTCCAAAACAGATGATTTAAGATATGGTGGATTCGTAATCATTACATCGTATTTTCTCGATAAAACCATTGCCAATTGCCCCAATCTCTTTAATTGAGGAAGCACTACTTGCCAAGCAATTCCAGAAATTATATCAGGAACTACCTCTTTCATTTTTTGATTAATTTCATCAAGTAAATCTCTATAGTCGTATCTATTAACAATCAATAAAGAACCGATAACCTTTGCATATTTAAAAGTTGATACAAGGTACTTAGCGGTTGAAATTGATTTGCTTGTAAATTTATATGTTGTTAACAATTCTTCATAGTCAAATTGAAGAATAGGCTGTGAATCGACGATTTCATATACTCTAGGTTGTTGAACTATGTCCCTAGTTAAAAATTGTCTATCGACAGATCTTGCTTTCATCATTACTGAGAAATATGCAAGTTGTGATGCACGTTTATCGATGTCCAACCCCCAGATATTGTTCTTCAAGATTAAAGTTGCAATATCTTTTGGGGCATAGCCCTTTTCAATGTACATCTTATATAAAAGATCAAAACAATAGACCATAATATGGCCACTACCACAACAAGGTTCGATAACTTTTATATCTTCTGGATTGACGTCTTTGTATCTGATTTCTTCTAATTTAGCCTTAACATCAGCTTCTTGCTCTGCATCTTCAACATAATACTTCATCTCGGATTTAATAGATGAATTTGGGTATGACTCTAGCCAGATTCTTCCGATAGAGTTTTCTGCCATATATCTAACAATCCAATCAGGCGTAAATAATTGAGTAACTGCTCCGATTGTGTTTTTAGTAATTGTTTTCTTAGATGCAAAAACTTCATCTTTCTTTTTTGAAATATAGAATTGGTACATCCAACCGATGATTTGAACTTGTTCTTTCCAATCTTCTTCAGCGATATCAGATACTAATCTATCGATAATGGAACCCTTTTTTAACAATCCATTTGGGAATAAAAGTTCTGTATAGTTTGCTATTCTTTCGAACATCTTAGGCATTGGC
>JAKSVD010000070.1 GCA_024408305.1 Bacilli bacterium
ACCTGTGAGCAACTCCAGGCGTCTTCGTATTCATCATTGCCTATCATTAAGCATTCTTCTGGCCGGAGAGAATTTTTTTCTAAAATATCTTTGTAATAATTTGGGTTTGGTTTGCAGAATCTTTCGTGTTCATACGAGGAAACATATGCGAAATCCGATGGTTTTAGACCAACGTATCCCATACGTGTTGCCTGTCCACCCGCTGGGAAAAGAGGGTTGGTGGCTAAAATGACTTTTTCCACTTTCGCTTTTGCGATTTCGACTGCTTTCACCGCCAAAGGGTTTGGGGATGTAAATTGGATAGCCTGTTTAAATTCGTTGCTGTAGAAATCAAGACAATCCTCGTTTAATTTATCTTTTCCTTCAGGAATTAGCGTATCAAATGCATCCCAAAATACTTCTTCGTTTGTTTTACTGCCGTCGTTCACAATCATCGCCTTAGTTCCGGCCCAAATGCATTTAACAATCATTTCTGGGGCAATACCGTGATAGGCAAGCTTCTTGCACAAGATTTTGAAATATCCCGTTATAAAAGCTTCAATATCCATTGGAACTAATGTTCCATCCATATCGAATAAAATAGCCTTATATTTCTTCATAATTGTTTCCCTATTTACTTATTTAAATACATCATCAGGTTGTCATAGCAATCGGCGGCGTCTTTTTGACCTAGTTCATAAACTTCTCTAAGTTTTTTGGCGTTTCTTTCGGTTCTGCTGATCTTAATTTCCATAGATGGTCTGATAACAAAGGCCTTGCCTTCTTTTTCAAGCTTCTTGAGTTCCTCTATTTGAGAATTGTAATAAAGATGCCTGTCTTCCATGGCCTTTGAGAAGAGAGGATATTTCTTCTTATAGAGATTGCACATTATCTTTGCCATTGGTTTCTTTTTATATGTGATTGCTCTAGTCAAGATAACAACAACTTTATCTACGCCCTGGTTAATCATCCAGTTAAAAGGAATATTGTCCCCCAACGCGCCGTCTAGGTATTCCTTTTCGTTAATAATTACCGGTTTAGAAACAACTGGCATGGAGCCTGACGCTCTAAGAACGTCCATCTGTTCAAAAACGTCCTTAACATGTACATATTCAGGTTTTGCAGTAGATAATTCCGTTATTACAGCGTAAAACTTAGCAGGATTGGCCTTATAAGCTTCGTTATCAAAAGGATCTAATTCGTGAGGCACTCTATGATAGGCATATTCTGTTGAAACTATATTTCCTTCTTTTAGGAAAGGCTTAATACCTAAATAATTTCTATCCTTGTTAAACCTAGAGTTATATCTGATTGCCCTACCTTTTTGACCGGATAGGTAATTAACGCCAAAAAGCGCGCCTGCAGAAACACCAACGAAAAGGTCTGGTTTTAACCCATATTCCATGAAAGCGTCCAACACTCCAGCGGTGAACATTCCTCGCATTGCACCGCCCTCAAGGACAAGCCCAATTTTCTTTTCGTTACTAACGGAAGACATACGGTAATTATACCAAAACAAAGAAATTGAACCTAAACAGAGTTTCTAATGCAACAAAAAAAGGGAGGATGTCCTCCCTAGAATATTTAGATGTTAGCCGAATCAAGAGCTTCAAGAACTCCGTAATATGCAGGCTTCTTTTCGTATTCTCTTGTAGACAGCAATGGGTTTTGGTTGGATTTCCATGATTGGTTATCGCAAATACCCCACATAACAAGAGCGTTGATATCAGTTAGGCCCTCAGCGTTGTTTTCAAGTATCTTAACAGTTAAGTCCTTGTATGCTTTCTTCTGCTGTTCTAATGATGATTCGTTGGTGTTGTTGATAGTGATGTCGAGTTCAGTAATCTGACACTTCAAGCCTTTTTCCTTGATCATCTTTGCATCTGTCATAACGTTCTCAAGATTTGCGTTGGAATCGATATGCCCCTGAATGCCAACGCCATCCACTAACGCCTCTTCAATAGCCTCTTTAAGGAGTGTGTTAACTGCGAATGAGCAGTTCCTAGTGTCGTAGTCGAATGAATAATCGTTGTAATAGAGTTCCTGATATTCTTCTTTGTATTCATGAGCATATTTCATTGCGTAATACACAAAGTCCTTGCCGACTGTTGAATACCAGTTGTTATTGTTTGTTCTATAGTTAGCATTTTCGATAGCTTCGTTAGCTACGTCAATTGCGTACACGAGTCCAGGCCATCTCTCGTTGATTGTTTCAAGTGTGACCCTAATGAAGTTTTCCATTCTTAAGAGCATCAAGTCCTTGCTAGCTTTTGGACCGTTATTTGTATAATCGGTTGTAAAGAACCAGGAAGGTGTCTGTGAGTACCAAACAAATGTGTGGTGTCTTACTCCAATGTGATTTGCCTCTGCCCAGTTATATAGCTTTTCGAATGGCTTGGTTGTAATTGCAACTTCTGCTTCGCTTGCTTTTAAGAGTTCCTGACATGCCTTTTGATCTAGGATCTGTTCAGGTTTTCCTTCATTTTCTGCAGTGACGGAATTGAAGTTGTCTCTTGTGATCTCTCTAAGCTTTGTGTTGTTAAGCATAGATGAAGACATGCATGTTCCAACCTTGAAATAATCCTCGTATGTTTCCCAGAGACTCTCTTCGTTGTAATCGTATTTTGTTTCAACGGTTTCTTCTCCATATACGATTGAGACGTCATCAACATAGATTGTTGCATCTTCCCCAGCGTTGACGGTTGTGTATGCTAGTCTTATTGATCCTAAAGCATCTAAGGTATCGTATGAGAGCATTGCCCTAACCCACTTTTCCTCACTTGATGAGTCAATGAGCACCTTTTCTCCATCAATTTGGTTTCTACCTGATACGGCCACTGCCTGCAACTGAAGGGAAGCAATATTGCTACCGGCTGGCAAATAATAGTAAAGCGAGATGATGTCGCCATTCTTGGCGCAGTCATCATGGAAGTAAATATCCTCGACTAAATCTGTTGAAATATAACCGCTGTTTTTACGGACTTCAAATTTAAGCGAGCAATCATCTTCTTGACCAAAATCATCTGCGATTTCAACATGGTCACCAGTTTGAGCGCCCATGACTATTCCGTCATAATGCCACCTTGATGACCACTCCTTTACCGTATCGCCAATTTCAAATGGTCTTTCAGGCTGAACATAGTCTGGAATTGGCTCTTCTTCTTTTGCAGAGCTAACATTCGAGCCTCCACATGCAGGAAGAACCATTGCGCTTATCATTGAAAGCGCAACAAACAAAATGCGTGTTTTATTTTTCATATCAATATCCCTTTGATAGATAAATTGTACAAATATTTATACGCAATTAAAAGGAAGATAAATTGTGTATCATTATTGTAATAATGGAAAACTTAACAATACCATTCGCATATTTTATTTAGACAAATTACAATTAATTCAATGAACATCGAAAGAATTAGAGAAATTCAAAAGGAACTCGACGGCATAAGAATAGTCGTTGCAAGCAAATATGTTTCTTCTCAAGAAATTGAAAAACTTGAAAAATTAGGGATCAAAGATTTTGGAGAAAATAGAATTGATGCCTTCTTGGAAAAATATGAAGCACTAAAGGAACACATTATTACGTGGCATTTTATTGGACACCTTCAAACAACTAGAGCCAAAAAAGTAATAAATAAAATAGAGTATCTTCATTCTCTAGATTCTTTAGACCTAGCAAAAATCATAGAGAACAGGCGTGAGAAACCTCTTAAGTGCTTTGTGGAAATACACGGCACCTCATCCACCACAAAAGACGGAGTCTCTATCGATAAGCTAGAAGAATTCCTTAATGCATTAAAAGGGTATCCTAAGGTTGAGGTAATTGGTTTAATGGTAATGAGCGATAAGGATCAAAGCGACGAAGAGAAGCTCGAAGTTTTTAAAAACGCGAAAAATCTCTCTAAGAAGTATGGACTAAAAGAACTTTCCATGGGCATGTCAGATGACTATAAACTAGCAATCCAAGCCGGTTCTACTTGTGTGCGATTGGGTCGCATCATTTGTTTTTAGGGGTGTGTTATGAGTGTGTTAACAAACAAAGAAAAAGAAGCGTTTGAAAGATATAAAGACGGCTGCACTTGTTCTCAAAGTGTTGCGATACCATTTTCCGAAGAAGTCGGTTTAGATAAAGAAACAATCTATAAAATGATGGAAGGCTTTGGCGGAGGAGTTGGAGGACAACAGGAAGTCTGTGGAGCAGTTTCTGCAATGTCGTTTGTGATTTCCATGGTCAAGTCATATTGCGATTTTAAAGGATCGTCAAAACAAGAAACATATAAATTAATCCGCAAAGCATGCGATAAATTCAAAGAAGAATACGGATCCATCAGATGCATTGAAATCCTCAATGGAGGAAAGCCGGTCCACGGCATGTGTGGCCTTAAAATCAAAAAGGCCGTTGATATTCTTGAAGAGTTTTTGGAAGAAACTAAATAGTTTCCTTGTTAGGGATTAATTTCTGAATCCCATAAGTTAAGCCCCAAATACCAGAAGATATCGCAAGGAATCCTCCGATATATATGAGACAAAATAGCGGATAAGGCACAACTGGTTGTATGAGGTTTAAAACTGGGATTGGAGTAGGACAGTGATTTGAAATAAAGAAGAAATTAGCTGAATCTCCTTCGCTTAGCACGCTGCCATCAATAAAATCAATCCAAGAAACATTTTCATTATGTTCTTTTGTTGAAGTTACCTTTAATTGATTATCCTTAAGTTCCAGGCAATAAGATTCTCCGGATATGTTCATTGCAAAAAGCGCTCTATCTGATTCAATCCAAGCGAATTCCCATTCCTTTGTTGGCGCATCCACTAACACGACTTCTTTGGAGTCGGATAATTCAATATATTTGTTTTCACCATCCGAATCTTCAAAGCTCAATAAATAGGTTGAATAATCAGAACCTTCTGGATAGGTAATTACAACATTAATACCGTCTTGATAATTATCGACTAACTCTAATTTTCCATCGTTTTCCCCGATGAAATTGAATTTATTATCCGTTTGGAAACCATATTTATAGTACTGATATGAGCCTGGCGCTCTATCAACTTTGCAGACTGGTGTTTGTCTTGGCTCTAAATATGCGTGGTAACTCAATTCGTTTAACCCAACAGCAATTAGAGAACAGCAAACGAAAACAATAAATGCTGGTATTATTTCTTTTTTAAATGATTTACCGAATTCTTTTGTGACGATTAAATAGATTGCTATAACTACAAGGCTTGTGTGCCAGAACATTGTTTGAATTGAGGTATAAACCAACGAGGTTTCCAAGGTGACTGGATAGAACATTGAACCCAACCCACCGACAATTCCAAAGAAGGCTAAGAATCCATAGCAAGCGTTCTTAATCTTTTCGTTTTTTACTAAAGAACCAACCAATCCTGCATACATTGGAATTGAACACAAAGAGAATGGCAATACATCAATTCTTAAATAACCGTAGTAACCAACGTGATACATTAATTGTTTCAATATTTCACTGATGATTAATACGATCGAAATAATAAGGATGTTTCTATCTACAACCTTTGGATTCTTATTCTTTTTACCATAGATCACCGCGCCAACAATCAAGGCAAACATGACGATGAGCCATAGAATGTGATACCAACTATACATCTGGGGGCCTAGAGCTCCATCCTCTCCCCATGTCCATGTCATAAAACCTGTTAACAACATATCGTCTACCTCTTATATATCGAAGCAATCGCATCACCAAATAAATGTCCTAATTTCAATTCTGATAAAGCATCATAATGGCCTAAATCAGGATTATCGTATGGTTCTTTAAGTGTGGTTAGTCCATTATCTATCGTTGAAAAATAGATATTTAATGGTGATTCCTCGGATATTTTCTTCTTTGCTTCGTTGATTTCTGGGTAAGTTGGAAGGCAGTAAGGTGAATCCGAGATGCCAGCATCAATAAAATATAAACCACGCGGATTTGAGTAATCCTTTAGGTCTTCACGCAAATAATTTATGAAATTGGATTGGTTTTTGTAATATCTCTTTCCCTTATACTCGTTCGTATCACTTTCTCCTTGCATCCAGCATATTGCATCAAGCGATACTTCATAGTTTAGAGATTTTAAATAATCCAGTGATTTCTTAAAGAAAATCATTTCTGCGTCGTATATTTCGCCCCTCTCATATTCCCAAAGCCAATGGTAATTAAGGGAATAGCCGGACATTGAAAACTTAAGGATGTAGAATTCCTCACCGTTCATGTTTGCGTCTAAATAATCGGCGATGCCAACTTCCGGCCCAAATTCCTCATCATAAGAACCGCAGAGAAGATCCGTTTTCCTAAACTGGCCTTCTGAACAATTCCTGTGGTTATCTATATTAAAGTTAATCTTAATGTTCTCATACCCTTCTTGATATCTAGCGAAGTCTTCAGGCTTGGACTGGTCTTTAAGGTAAGAAGTAATAGAACAACCAGTGCAGTTGGATTGTCCGACCAAAATAATGACTTTCGCAACCTTCCCATTTCCTTCTTCTAAAAGTGAACACTCTTCATAATTCGTGTCCATTCCGATTATATATTCTTCGCGATTTGCAGGTTTTTCAGAACAAGCAGTACTTAAAAGACTCATTATTGAGGCTAATGAAACTACCATTCTTTTATAAAATCTTTTTCTTTTTGACATAAATCGACCACCCACCCTAGGTGAGTTAAACGATTATATGCAAATATTGCTATATAAACAATTGTTACTTTTTATAGGACCAACCATGCTCCCCATGATAAATCATTTGTTTTGTCATACCACCATCAACTGTAATGTTTTCTCCATCGATAAATCCAGCCTGATCTGAGCAAAGGAAGAGTATTAGATTAGAGATATCTTTAGTGTTTCCAACTCTACCTGATAATTGCTGTTCCGCATCCGGTCCGGAATAGGTGTTATCTCCAGTTTCAATCCAACCCGGAGAAATTGAATTCACTCTTACCTTGCCCGATAGTGAAACTGCCATAGCATGGGTTAGGGCAGCGATTCCTCCTTTTGCAGCTGTATAGCTTTCTGTCTGAGGTTGGCTCATCCTGTCTCTTGATGAAGAAATGTGTATGATGCATCCTCCATCGTTGAAATAATTCATGAATAGTTTAGATAAATAGAATGGTGCGGTTACCCCCACTGCCATTGCGTATTCGAATTCTTCATAAGTGCATTCATTAATTCCCCTCATAATTGGGAGAGCATTATTAATGAGATAATCGATATGGCCGTGTTTATTTATGACATAAGATGCAAACTCATCTAATACATTTTTCTTGCTGATATCGCCTATAAAGTGGTCTCCCTCTTTAATATCGATTACTTCTACTATTGCTCCGGCTTTTTCAAATTCCTCTTTCGTGGTTTTCCCAATTCCATGTGCTCCACCAGTGATAACAACGACTTTGTTTTTAAAATCCATATATGATTCCTCGCTACTAAATTATATAAATATAAATCGAATACAAAAAGAACCCACCTGGTTAAGATGAGTTCTTAATGATTTTTAGTTATTCAGCTTATGCAGCTGGAACATCTTTCTTGCGGAGTGCGAGGAAGATGACTGCGCCTCCCCAGAGCACTAACGCGA
>JAKSVD010000071.1 GCA_024408305.1 Bacilli bacterium
GGAAAGAGCGACCAATGAGCCAGCCATTCCAAGACATAGTTTCTTTAATAAGTTTTTCTTCATGGTTATTACCCCCTCTTCGCAAGCTTGTTTGCGAGATCTTTTATTTGTGGTCTGTCGTCTACTGGTGGAACAGTTCCATTTTCAATTTGACCGTTCGTTATGAAATTGAATGGATGGAATCCAATTGCAAACGTAACTGACTTCGCAAGGATTCTATTTGCAGTTCCACTTAAGTAATCGCCGGTGAGGTTCGTCTTAAGAATGTCAACTTGAACCTTATCTGAAAATGTGTTGAAGTCGGTTGTTGCATTGTTTACAAGTTCAGACCTGTTTAAACCCCCTCCATACCACGCAATTTCTGAATTAATCCACTCATCGCCACTGGCATCCTTATATAGCCTCTTGGAAGTCCTAGCTTGATCGATAAGTATCTTCTTTAATGGGAAGAAGTCGTCAACAGTTAATCCATCCAATTGAGGTATCGCTCCCGCTAGAATGTCGAAGTTAGTTTCAACAAGAGCAGAAGTGTCGATGTTTGACGCTTTCTTCCAATCGTAGAATCTTGTGTTTCCTTCAATGGTTAATTTAACCGGATCGGATGTTCCACCAATTCCTCTAGGAAGCGTGAAACCGTTTAACTGGTTAAGAACATCACCAATAGCGGACGGCATACCCGAATACAAGTATGGACCATTGTACATTGAATCCAATGCAACCGAGAAGATGCCAGAGTTCGCAAAACCTGTATCAACGACTTTGATATTGGCGTCAAACTTAGTTGAAGCAACATTATCGAAACCCGACTGCAATGACAATAACGCCTTCTCTGCTTCCTCTGCATCGTTTGAATTAAGCGGATCTGAATAAAGAATCGAATTGAAGTATTGGTCTCCAAGTATTTCTGATTTGTCGGTTTGATTTTCGGTTCCAAATGCTGAGTCGAACGAAAGATTATATTCAGTTCCATCTACTGTAGCTTTTACATTCTTTGAATGGTCATATGATGAGCATTTGTTAGAACCTACTTTTAAGATAAATTCTCCAGCGTTCATTAAGTTACAGTTATCAATAAGCAATCCATCCGAAGAGAATGCTCTTACAACGGTTCTGCCGTTTGATAATATGGAGTTCTTAATAGTTACGTTCTTCGCATTTACATCGACAACTGAACCGGAATAGAAGAAGTTTGATACGTTGGACTGGTTTGAAAGGTTAGAGAACTTGAGATCGTCCACCACGATTCCGTCAGCATCAAGATACAAACCGACGTTGTCTTGTCCGAACGCTTTGACTAACGAATCGGTAGAAACGTTGCCGATAGTGACATAAGCGAGAGGTCCTCTGAACAAGTCGCTCGGATCTAATCTTGGTTTCCCTATCATCGCGAGTGTTTTAGGAGCGCAAAGGTTGTGGGCGTTGATAGTGAATCCATTCCCATAGATGCTCTTCTGTGCTCGAACACCGACAAGAATATCAGTTGTGTACTCAGTTCCCATTTCCCTATGGTATTGATCGATGCACTTATGACTATATGTCGGCTAGGTCTTGTAGAGTTCGTTTACAAAGTTGTATTTGCCTTTAGGGTCTCTGATACCAAATAATCTTGTATTATTAGCCTTGTATTCGCCCTGACCATCGAAAGTCTCTTCATAAGATTTGAGATTTGTCTGCATACAAACGATTTCACCATTTTCCGAGAAATTAGTGCACATGAGGAGGTCATTGTAAGAATAAACATTAATTCCATCTTTAATCACCGAGAAGTTATATGTCTTTGACAGGTGAGTGTCATCGAGGGTTCTGACTGTAATGAACGAATTCTCATTTGCGCCATTAATCGTGACATCTTTATTATTTAAAACGGAAACATTATCTGACTTACCTGCAATGTAATAATCGCCTTCTGAACCAAGGACCTTAACATTGATAGCAAAGGTTGCTTTTTCTTTTAGGGTTTTTGCCCCATATGCAACGTTGGAATACCTTAAATCGTATTCTCCAAAACATCTGTTTCCGGTCACGGATTCAGATGATGATGCCGGAGTCGTGTTGATAATAATTGCACCGTCTTCATAAATCTCCGCAAAGAAATATTTGGACTTAGTGCCTCTGACGTTGGAACACACAACCTTACATTCACCTTCAGCCAACGCTTTAAGGTAGAAGATTCCATCTTCCTCTTCAATAGATGCAAATTCAGGATCGGATTCATTGATTTTATCAACTCTCCAGGTAAGTTCATTCCCATTTGCAAGTTTGACATTTTCACCAACGACTGGAGTGGCTTCAAGCTTGTATCTTTCAGTTGAACTGATTTGGAATCCTTCATACTCTTCGTAATTCCAGAGTATATCTGAAATATCTGTTAAAACCGTGTTGTCTAAAATGGCGACGGATACGAATGAGAGTATCGCGATGATAAACGGGATAACTAATAAGATAATAAGCGTTTTCTTTCTCATACTATCCAATCTCCATCATTTCAAAGTAACGGTTGTACTGCTTTCCGACGTTAAAGAATATCGGGGAAATAAGCGCAATCGAGAGAACAAGTTCAACAAGATAAGAGTACCAGACAGATACGCCAATCATCGCAAATACAAAATGAATAACAAACATAAGAACGGGAGCAACAAAAGCTAATAAAGTGTTTATCCACCCAAGTTTCTTGGAATCACGCCTCTGATCATTCATATCAAAGATAATTCCAACAAAGTTCGTGAAGACGATAATCGCTTCACCGGATATCAATGTAATTACGGATGTTGTTAAGTTGATATTCGAAGTAATGAGCAACGCAACAATAGAAACAATAAACGAGATAGAAGATAAAATTGTAGGGATTGTTGCTTTGGCAATAATTTGCTTCTCAGGCTTAATAGGGATAAATTTCACAATTTGAATCGACTTACCTTCACGTGAGATGGACAAGGAAGCAGATGCATTAATTGCAGAGCTGAATAAAAGAATCATCAACATATTGAGACCCGAGATGATGTCAGGAAAATATGTGACTAAGATTCTAATGTTTGCATAGACAATTGAGTTAAGTGAAGAGATAACGATAAAGGAGAAAAATGGCGCCATGATTAGCAAGGCTGTATAAGAGAAGATATACGTTGAGTCCTTAAAGATTAAATCAAATTCTTTTTTTAATAAATATTTGATTCCACTCTGCACCTTAATGGTTTTCACTGTCTTCTTTACTTTTGTCGCACGTTCAACCTCTCCTGATGCAAAACGATTATAAGCAAGGGATGCTGTCACGAGACCAATCAAGAGGGACAAAAGAACGAATCCAAGTGTCAAGCAAGTGAATGGGAATATATTTGTCTTATCTACAAGCATCGTACAATAGAAGTAAACAGGGCCAAAACATTTGGACATTCTAGAAATTGACTGAACAAGTTCAACCGACAAGATGCCACTGGTTGTAGAGCCGGCAAGAGCCTCCAAGAACAACGTCAAAACAAACTGATAAACTAAACAAAGCGCAGTAGCGCCGATGCACGCAATAGCAAATTGGAGGATATCATTTTTCTTAACGATCCTGCCAAATACCTCAAATACCACTGAGGAAACAAGAGAAATACCGACGCCAAATAACGAGATTACCATAGGATAAAAAATGGAGAAAATATAAAACCTTGGACTATATCCCTCAAGAACTGCATACGTGAATAATAGCGGAACAGAAAGTAAGAAGATGCTGAAGAATTCCTGTAGATAAATGAATGAAACTTTTGAAGCGATTAGATCGCTGGACGAAACTGGCAAAGTCCCAAGAATGAATCTATCGTTTTTATCAAACAAGATTGTCTTAGCCTTCCATCCAGCAAACAACGACTCGACGAGCATGATTGCAAAGAGTATCAATATCAAGAACGAGAACGCGCTTCCGAAAGCATACTTCTCAAGTTTGCCATGGAGTCTGCTAAACAAGAATACTTCAAGGACGATAATGCCTACATAGAGGGCGATTCTTAAAACGATTCCCAAAGCAAAAGACCAGGCGCTCTGAGGTTCTCCTGCTCTTTTCTCCACTCTTTCTTTGTTAATCAGTTCTATGATCACTTTACTGCCCTTCTTTTACATATGTGTCGAAGAAAATCTTCGAAAGATACTTCCTCTTTAATGGTTCCTTAGTGAAGTCAATGAGGTCGGAGACCACTCCATCATTGATGATTGCAACTCGGTCACATATTTTTGCGACCAAATCCATATTGTGAGATGTAACGAATACGGTTCTACCATTATTCGCATATTCCCTAAGCATTTTGACGAGTACTTCGTATACCATGATATCAAGACCGACGGTTGGTTCATCGAGGATCCAAACTTCAGGATTATGGATTAGAGATGCCATTAGGCATACTTTTTGTTTCATACCATGAGAGTACTCTCTGATTCTTCTGTTCATATCATCTTCCGATAATTCAAACTTTTTCCTTAAAAATTCATAGTTCTAATCAAATGATGATTGGATCATGTCATACGACGAATCGATGAACTGAAGATATTCATTTCCGGTCATCATTTCATACGCTATAGGTTCTGACGATACATATCCAAATGTTGATTTTGCGAGTAAAGGTTCTTTCTTGGTGTCGAATCCACAAATACGGATTGTACCTTTGTCCTGTCTCTTTAAACCAACAACGCAATCGATGGTAGTTGATTTGCCTGCGCCGTTCTTACCGATGAATCCAAAAACTTCGCCTTTTTTAACCTGAATGTTCAGTCCTTTCAATACATGTTGTTTTCCATATGATTTATGGACTTCTTGGATGTCGATTGGAAATTTGCATTCTTCGGTTTCTTCAACTTCAGTTTGTTTGATATCTTCTTTAGTCACGGCTGAACCTCCTGAATGTCTTAATCCAAATGTACTGTCCCTCATCTAATAATGCATAGACAGATCCACATCTATCACAAATCGTTCTATTAGAGCGATACTGCGTCTTGCTTGAGCCGCAAACAGGACATCTCTCCATAACGGATTCCCTGTTTGCTTTAAATATCATCGAAAGTGATGATAAGAAACCGTCATACCTCTCATTAACATCTTTCTTGTGATAAGAAATCGTTAAGCAGTTAGCAAAATCCTTGGCAAAGTTCTCCATTGAGATAAGCAACACCTTCTCAAAGTGAGAAAAGTAGAGTCCTCTTCTTTCTTTGAATGTTCTAACATCCCTAGGGTTATAAGTCCTCTTGGTAACGAGAAGGCAGTTGTAACGCTCAATACCCTTATAATCGGCCATCACTTTCAATCCATCAGTATCCTGTTCAAGCTTGAATTCAAGAACCCCTTTGACAAATGAGAATGGCTCGAATACAAGTTTTCCATTTTCATATCTAACAACCACATCGCTAGGGAGAAGTTTTTCGTTGTTAAGATAATCGAGGAAGGAGAGCAACACAAAATTATGGTAGACCTGTTCTGTTTGAGAATCAGACCCTGTTGTGCCAAGGAAATTGTCTCTGTAATAACGGAAACAATAATTGTACAAAGGATCATGAAGAAGAATATTTGTTGGAGTAATGTTTAGAGATGCGCCTTTCTTAATAAGCCTCTTGTAAAATTCAGACTCCATCATCTTATTGCTTTTTCTCTTTAACTTGCTAAGTTCCATAAATACTTTATCTTGGCCGACAATGGAACTATTAGCGTCAAAAACACCTTCGATTGGTTTATTTGTTTCAAATGATGAAAGAAGCATATTTGGGGAGAAAGAGATGCCCCTTGTCTCGTAATAATTTTCGAATGAAGCAAATGAAGGGTCCAAATCATTCATCAACTTAGTTACTTCTTCATCAATTTTATCAATAAGGTAGGCGACAAATCTGTTTTCATATGTGTCGATCGTATCAACCTTTTCAACCGAATGAACATACTCTGGGGACATAAAGCCGGTCTGCTTTTTCTTCCACAAGCCAGTATCTCTCATAGTTTCTTTAAAGGAGTTTGGACTTAAGGAGGGAGCTTGTTCTGCCCTCAAGATGACTTCTGAATCAACAACCTGGAAGTGTGGTTTTGCAATAATGGAGACGATTTTGTCCGCCAAAGTACCGAGTGATTGGATAGCTGAATAATATGTATCGAAGTTAATTGGTTCGTAAAACCCTATTTTTGCCTTCTCTAAGGCGTTTGAAAGACCCGAGGAGCTTACTCCCTGTTCAAACATTTGCTGCGTCTTAGAATTGAAGTCTTCGAAGAATCTATCCATAAACCAACCTCGGCATTAAAGTTTCTTCAAGAGTTTATCAATCATGTGAATGGACTCTTCGAACGAATCCTCTCCATAGACTTTTTGAATGAGTTTCTTTAATTCGATTAGTCCCTGCTTGACGAAATCCTCATATCTACCCTGGAGTTTTGTCAAAACTTTATGGGCTAACATGACGTCAAGAGCTTCCTTTTTTGAGCCCCCGCACGCCTGGAAAACCGGAACCAAAGTTTCAATCTGTCTCATGATACGGTTACCAAATGTAAGGTCGAATGTGTCATAGATATAATTTGTAATCTTTGCGAAGTTTTCTTTGTCCTCAAATGTGAGTTTCAAGGAATCATCTTCGAGAGCTGCATTATATAAAGACTGTAGCTTTTCATGCGATAAAGAAACTTTCTTAACCTCGCCATTAACATCAAATGGGATATTTCTATCGTCGAATGAGATGACGATTGCACGGTCATAAACCTTGTCGGTGATTGTGAAAGTTGAATCATCCTTGTTAGCGGTTCCGATGAACCATGTGTTCTCAGGAATCTCAAGGACGCCATCTTCGAGATGATTTGGTGCGTCAAAATCGTAAGGGAGCTGCATGATCTTGAGTTTCCAATGATCTTTTGGGTATTCAAGGACTGATAAGAAATCAGCAAAATAATATTCGACACGGGAAATGTTAACTTCATCGAGAACCATGACATTGATGTGATTCTTCTTATAAGAAGCCAAGTATAGTCTCTTCAAGAATTCAGTTTCATTATATGTTCTTGAGAAGTCGTTGTAGTAACCAAGGATAGATGTTTTATCTCTCCATGTCGCCTGAACTGCTTCAAAGAACGGATCTTCTGAGATGAATTCCGAAAAATAACGCGCAATAGATGATTTACCTGTACCTGATAAACCTTCAAGGATCAATAAACGTGATGCGGCGAGACCGGCAATGAATGTTCTGATCGTTCTTTCTGAGAAGTATAATCCTTCGTTCTTAGCAAGATATGCTCTGAATTGTGAGCAAAGCTCTTTTAAATCTACTGAATCTTCAAAGGCCTCGATCTTATCCATTGCAAACGCATAGTCAATGGTACAAAGACCTGGGAAGATTCTTTCTTTATCTCGTAATGGTTGGTCATCAATCTGAGCAGGCGTCTTATATTGTTCGCTGCCAATTGTTCCGGATGATGTTTTTCCATTTGTTGACTGTTCTTCGCCAAATGAGCCTGCGAGGTTACCTTGGGCTTCTGCCCTAGCCATTTCTTCCTCTTCCCTCTTTGCTTCCTCGATAGCCTCTTTTTCTGCTTCTTTCCCAAACAAACGG
>JAKSVD010000072.1 GCA_024408305.1 Bacilli bacterium
TTGTTGATGAGGTATCTGTTGAATGCTGATGTGCCATCGATGTTCTCATAATCTTCATCGGTTGTTGAATCTTCTGAAGCAGAGATTGTGTACATGTTGAATGCTTCTTCTGATGCAGTTGGAGCATAACCTGTCTTAGACCAGTTTTCCTTAAGATACTTGAAACCTGTTTCTGCTGTATTGCAGTTTGCGCAGTCATCTTTGATGAAGACAAGGAAGAACTTTGAGCCGTACTTCATGTCTAAGCTCTCAGCTGATGTAGCGCCATTTTCGATAGCGTCCTGGTTCTTAACGAGAACTGATGTGAACTTATCAGCGTCTGAGACTGCTTCGTCGCCAGACTCTAAGATGATTTCGCCTTCAAGAGAAAGGTTGTATTTGTTGTAGAAGGTACCTTCTGACTGTCCTGCAGCACTTGAAACCCATTTTGAGATATAAGGGATTGAGAAGATGAGTGCGAAGATTCCGCCGACGATAAGAATTGGCTGAACCCATGCAGTTTCCTTGATCCAACGCCAGATTTTGACGAAGAATGATCCGATAGCTTTAAGAATTAGCATTGCTAAACCTCCGAATTGTGAAGCGTGTTTCTAAAAACAGCGTTATAAATATACCATTACCCACCATAGGTGGCAATCAAGACTTTACTAATTATTCATATGAAGTTCAAGAAATTGTTTTAAAAACAATGCGTTTCTATTGTCAATTTCATTACAAAGAATATAATTTTGGCGGTTAAATTATGGAAGACAATTTAAAAGAAATTAAAGATAAGCGCAAAGAATGGCTTGAGAACCATCCTGTTGCGATGCGTATTGCAGAATATGCATATTTGATCCTTATGTCGACTTTATCAGCGATGATATTTGCTTTCGGCTTTAAAACATTCATGAATCCTGGCAACGGTTACCCAACTATCGTAGCAGGAGGCGCATCTGGTATCTCTCAGGTAATAGTCCTTATATGCAAAGTATGCGGATGGGAAACAATCAACGAAAGCTTGGCCATTTCCATTTTATATTTTGTTGTCAATGCACCTCTATTGGTACTAGCCTTCTTTGGCGTTGGAAAGAGATTTGCAATATTCACACTCATCAATGTTGCGGAAGCGTCTCTATTCGTTGATTTATTTGACGTCGAAAAAATTGAATTGTTTGCAAAGATAGCTGAATTTGTTAATAACAATGGCGCTCTTTTAGCTAGAGTGTTGTTCGCTTCATTGTGCACTGGTTTATCTAGCGCAATCACTTTTGTTGCCGATATTTCAGCAGGTGGAACCGATATTGTTTCTTACTATATTGGCATGAAGAAAAAGAGACCTGTTGGCATGTATGGATTAATCGTCAACGGAACAACGCTTTTCGCCTTCACTCTTATGGATATCATTCATTTCGTTAAGCTCGGTGGACCAGATGTTTCAAATAACATCGCAATGGCTGTTGGCAAAGTCTTCTTCACCATCCTTTATCTTGTCCTTGCAATGATCATCATCGACTCAATCAACAGAAAGAACCAAAAGATTAAAGTCGAGGTCGTTTCTTCCGTTGAATCAATCGGCAAACAAATCGTCGCATTGATCCCTCATGCTGCAACGCTCGTTGAAGGGCAGGGTGTTTATTCAGGAATGAAGAAATATGTTCTTACCATCGTTGTTTCTCGTTACGAATTAAAACTCTTACTTAAAGCGCTTCAGGAGATTGATCCTCAGGCCTTCATCACTGTTATCCATTTATCCTCGGTCTTAGGTAGATTCCACACTAAGCAAGTCAAATAAATCTGCAATAATCAAGAAAAAGAAAGAGCGGCACATGTCCGCTCTATTTTTTGTGATGGCGGAGAAGAAGGGATTTGAACCCTTGCTAGGCGTGAACCCACTAGCAGTTTTCGAGACTGCCCTCTTCGGCCACTTGAGTACTTCTCCGTAGCCACGATATATTAACGCAAAGCACAAAACTGAACAATCGAAAAATCTCGCATATACACGTGAGCTCATAAGTTGTAGAATTGTAATTGATGGCATCGCCATCTATTAACAATGATTTACGTAACGCTTACTCAACAATTAATCGATTTATGGAATTCGTTCATCAGCGCAATCTCCTCCTTGGACTGGAAATTGATTGTGATGTTCATCCTTTTCGCAGTGCTTGTTGGAACGCTCATTGCCTTGATTGTTGGTTTTGTAGTAAGCAAGACGAACGATAGAAAATTCGAGAATAGCATCTTGTATGCTTCATACACCGCAAGAATAGTTCGCGTTAACCTTGAAGAGAATATTGTGACATTCTTCAATATGGCGACTATGAGAAAGGTTAGAAACGTAAGATATGATGACTACATTTCTTCCTTCGCTCTTAAAGATCAAGAACCTATCCGCGAGTGGTTCCAAGCGATAATAGATGGCACAAATACCGGTCAATATCTTGAGGCTGAGGTTACTTTTAGAAGAGAGAGAAAACAGGCTCCATCCTTCCTTAAACTTTCAAAGGTCGATAAGGAGAAAAAGATTATTCACCTTGAGTCACATTTAATCCGTTATCACGAGATGAGTGAGCTCAAGAACAGAGAATTGTCCAGCATTTCCGACTTCAACGAGGAACTTGCAAAGAATGGTGCAGGCTCTGGCATGACATTCTGCTTTACCCTCGCTCCAAAGGCTAACAACTCTAACGATGTTATTGACATGGATAAATTCAGGAACAACCTCAATGCCGATGTCGTAAACCGTTTCAAAAAGACATTATTTGCCTTCATCAGGGGAAACCAGAAACTCATCCAAATAAGTGCGAATGAATTTGTCATTGCGAACTTCGACATGATGGAAAGAACACAGGCAATCACTTTTGCTCTCAAAGTCATCAATCGTTTGAATCACGTGATGAATGATGCAAAAAAGAAGAAAAAGAACGAGCCTGTATATGAGGTTCGTTGCGGAACAGTTGAGAATAAGGATATCGATGGAGGTTCAAACGAAATTGTCTCCAGCGCAAGATATGTCTCCAATTCCCAGTTCTCAACCTCAACAAGCTTAGGGTTCTATGAAAAAGATGATGAATCTTCCCAGTTATTTGACGATACAGAGGACTGCAAGACAGAAATCTCCAAGATTGTCAAAAACAAGAAATTCACCGATACATTCCGACCCGTCTTCTCAATTAAGGAAAAGGCGACTGTTGGATATATCGTCAAGACCACTCCGGTTAACACGCCATTTGAGTCCGTCGAGGATATGAAGAGCTATGCTGCAAGAGCAAAAGAATCCTTAACCCTCTTCAGCGCTATCGTCAAAGATTCTTGCGGACGCTTTATAGCTGAAAGAGGCGCTGATGAATCTCTTAAGCTGTTCTTGCCTGTTGCGGTGCAAGAGATCAATTCAATAGTCAAGGCCATGCCGAAGATGAAAAAGGCAAAAGAAGCTAACCTCTATTTCGTCTTTAAAGAATCTGACATCTTTGCGGTAACCGCTAAAGAAAACAAAGAAATGGTTAGAAAGCAATTTGAAGATCTGAAGACCAAAGGATATAAGCTCGCAGTTTATTTCGAGGAAAAGAATCTTCTCCTTAACGATCAATTCTATTCCTTAGCAGACGAATTCTTCGTTAACTTCCATACCGGAGGAGTTGATTCAATCGGAACTGAAATTCGTTCACGCATCAGCGCGGTCGTCGACAAACTCGTTAAATTCGGAAAGCCAATCACCGCAACAAACCTTGCAACATGGCTTGCGATTGAAATGGTTGTCGGAGCGGGTATAGAATACATTTCATCTGATGCTTTTGCATCATATGATGATAACTTAAAACCAATTAGTAAAAAGAGCCTTGAAAAGCTCTATGGCATAAGCGAAAGGAAATAAAAATCATGGCAAATCAAATGAAAAACAACGCTATCACATCTAGAGACGTGGATTTTGCTCAGTGGTATACAGACGTTTGTAAGAAAGCTGAATTGATGAACTATTCATCAGTCAAAGGCTTCATCAACTATCTCCCATATGGATATGCAATCTGGGAAGAAATTCAGAATTATTTGAACAAGAGATTCAAAGCGGAAGGTGCAGAGAATGTTTATCTTCCAATGGTTATCCCTGAATCGATGTTCGCTAAGGAAAAAGAGCATGTCGAAGGTTTTGCTCCTGAGTGCTTAGTCGCAACATATGGCGGCGGCAAGAAGCTTGAAGACCCACTCATCATCCGTCCAACATCAGAAATCTTGTTCTCCGATTTATACAAGAACATCCTCAATTCCCACAGAGACTTACCAAAGATGTTCAACCAGTGGTGTTCAGTCGTTCGCTGGGAAAAGACAACAAGACCATTCTTAAGAGGATCTGAATTCCTTTGGCAGGAAGGTCACTGCTTATTTGAGACTCAGGAAGCAGCAGAAGAAAACGTCAGAAAGTTCCTCGAAATCTATGACGACTGTGGACGCAATGTTTTAGCTATCCCATTCGTTAAGGGAAGAAAAACAGAACACGAAAAGTTCGCTGGTGCTGTTGCAACCTACACAATTGAAGCGCTTATGCATGACGGCAAAGCTCTCCAGTCAGGCACATCACACTATTTAGGCACAGGATTTGCTAAGGCTTATGGAATCTCATACCTTGGTAGAAACAATAAACTCGAAGTCCCACACCAGACATCATGGGGCGTCTCCACACGTTTAATCGGCGCCGTCATCATGGTCCATGGCGATGATAACGGATTAGTCTTACCTCCATACGTCGCTCCAATTCAGGTAGTCATCGTTCCAATTAGACAAAAAGAACCTGGAGTTCTTGAAGCATGCGAAGCAATGAAGGCTAAGCTTATCGAAAAAGGCATCAGAGTTAAGTTAGATGCCGATGATTCAAAGACACCTGGATGGAAGTTTGCAGAATACGAAATGAAGGGTATCCCACTCCGTATCGAAGTTGGACCAAGAGACCTCGCTAACGGACAGGCAACACTTGTTAAGAGAGTCAGCGGAGAAAAGGAACTAGCCTCAATCGAACAGATCGAAGAAGAGATTCCAAGCGTTCTTGAAACAATCCACAACCAGATGTATGAAAAAGCAAAAGCTCACCTCGAGTCATCAATCAAAGATGTAAATTCAGTTGAAGAACTCAACGCAGCAATTGCAAATGGCGGATACGCAAGAATGGCATTCTGTGGTGAAGCTGAATGTGAACTCAAGATTAAAGAGGTCACAGGCGGAGGCACAGCTAGATGCATCTACAAAGATCTTGCAGACGAGGGAACTGCATGTCCAGTCTGCGGAAAACCAGCAAAGATTATCGCTTACTTCGCTAAAGCCTATTAATATTACGGGCGGGCCCACGCAGGCCCGCTTTTTCATAATTGCGAAAAATTTTAATTACAAGTCTTTAAAAGATATTTCTTTGATATAGATTATTTATAAATTAAAGGAGGACATTTTATGGCATACGAAAACATCATGATGAAAGTCGAGTTGAGAGACGGAATCAGTTATGTGAATTACCAAGCTGAAGTTCTCCTAAAGAAAAAGAAGGGAACCAATAAACAGAATTTCTATTCGTTCCTTTCTAAGGTAAGCATTCGAAACGATTCTCTAATCGATATCGAAGACGCTGTTTTAACTATATCCTCTGACTGGCCATGTCTTTTAATTGAGGATACCCATATAAGCGATATCCAAGTCAAGAAAACGACGGAGATCGACGCTTTCACAATCTACCTCAATGCGATGGAACTGTATAAGCTCAATTCTCCAATAATTACCAATCTCACTTTCAGGTTGCTCGATAAGGAGGGTGAATGCATATTCTCGACCGTTGAGGCTTTAAAGGTATTGCCTATAGAAGAGGCTGCTTCAGACATAATCGGCGATAGACTTGATATTCTCTCATCCTTTGTCACTCCGGAGTGTGATGAGGTCAAAAAGCTCGCAAAAACGGCTTCAAACATCATGGAGTCGCTTTATAACCGCAAAGATTTTGCCGGATATCAATACCATGACCCTAATAAGGTTAAGGAAGAGGCTCATGCTGCATTCGTGGCTGTTCAGTCAGTCGGCGTTCGTTATAGTGAACCTCCAGCATCTTTTGAGAAGACTTTCCAGAAGGTTAGGCTTCCATATCAGGTAATAAAAGAGAAAGTTGGAACTTGCCTCGATCTATCCCTTTTGTATTGCTCAGTTTTGGAATCTATCGGCCTTAATCCGTTGTTGTTCCTTGTTAGCGGACATGCATATGCGGGTGTGATGCTAGATGAAGAGACGCTTCCACATAACGTCGAAGATAACACAACTCTTTTGACCAATGGTATTTCAGATGGCATCAATAAGATCCTTGTTATCAATCCTACCGATGCAACATCAAGCACCGTTGCAATTCCATTTGAGCACTCAATCAACAACGCAAAAGTGTATACATTGAATGGCAGTGGCCTTAGGGCTATTGATATTTATCTTTCTCATAGAGGCGAGACATTGCCTATTCCAACACCTCATGAAGTGTCATTAGGTGAATACAGCGTTGACATCTCTTTATTAGATAAGTCATACCAAGAGACCATTGAAAAGATCGATTTGGAACATCGTGGCATTGTGATGTCTAGAGATGATTATTCCCCAAAGGATAAATTTGAGTACTGGGAAGAAAAATTACTAGACCTCAACCTCAAGAATAAGCTTATCAATTTCAAGTTTCAGAAGAACGGTGTTGAATTTATCGTCCCTGACTGTGTTCAGTTCATTAACTTCTTAGCATCTAGGGAAAGAGCGTTGATCGAATGCCCAGCGACGACTATAAAAAGACACGATGGCCATGGCCCATTCCTGTTCTCCAAGGCCGAACAGGGAGACATTGCCTGGAAACTGGCCTACCATGCCTACTCAGAGCCTCTTACCGACCCCAGCTTTTGGACGGCCGGAGCGCGAGTGACCGATGACATCGAAAGCCAGATGATCACCATGAAAAACCTGACGGTGCTCACCGACTATTTGAAGGACACCTATGGGCCCGAGCACACCCTGAACCTGAGCGAAGTGGGGTACACATCGTCACAGGGGCAGGAAGTGCAGGCAGCGGCCATCGCCTACGCTTTTTACCTTTGCCAGGCCAACGATATGGTGGATTGCCTGATTATTCATCGCCACTGTGACGCCCCCAGCGAGGTGGCCGAGGGCCTGGCTCTGGGCTTGTGGGGCAACAGCAGCGGGGTGTTGGGGGCTGCCACCCATCGCAAACAGGCCTGGACGGTTTTGCAGCAGATGGACCAGAATGCCGATTACACGGCTTTTGCCCCCGCCGTGATCGGCGCCCAAAACTGGCAGGAACTGATCCCGCAATGGGATGAAATAAAACCAGCTCCCGCATCTTAAAACGCCAGCAAAAATGCCCCCACGGCACGGCCGTGGGGGCATTGTGTTGTTCCAACTTTATTTGCGGGCTTTTGCGGGGAACCCGATGACCAGCACACCGGGGCCGGTGTGGCTGCCGATCACAGTGCCAACCTGGCTGATGATGCCTTTGGCGCCAAAGCGAGCTCCCATC
>JAKSVD010000073.1 GCA_024408305.1 Bacilli bacterium
GCAAGGTCGCAGGAGGGCTCCCGCCATGTAAAAGTGGCGGGGGCATTCTGCAAAAACGTTTGAAGGCTAGCGCTAACAATCCGATTGTTATTAGGTTTTTGCCTTGAAACCGTCTTACAGAAGCCCGTTCCATCAATTAACGGACACGATATTCTTGCGGTTAAAAAATCGTTAAGCCGAAGTCATTAATTGTTTGTGACTTTTTAGTTCAAAAAGTATAATCTTGATTGAAAAAGAAATGGTCAATTCACATTATGTTCCTATGCTCACATTAAGGAAGTTTGGCGAAAAACTTTGTCTTTTTAATGTGCGAACTGGCGAATATAAAGAAAATGTCAAACTCGAGAAATCTTTTTCAGAAAAAGGTTTTTATTCCGAAGAGGTTGAGCAGGCTTTAACAAGACGTATCGAATCTCAGTTTGCAAATTTGTTTAAAGATAAAATTTTCAATTCTGAAGGGAAGATTGAATTAAAAAGAGAAGAACTGTTTCTGATTAAAAAGTTTTTGTTGATTTCAACAATTAGGAGCCTAGGGAGCAAGGAATTAGTCCAAAAAGAAAAGCACTATTACGAAAGGTTGGATGATATAACAAAGGCGATTGATCGGCAAAATAATATCAAACACAAAAAAAGTGAACCGCCATTCATCGAAAAAGAAATACCTGGTGAAACCGAATTTGACTATTGGATGAGAACTCTTAATGTCATTCTAGATACGAACGGGACGCCTGAAGAGATTGGCAAGCACCCACACAAAACATATCCTGCTTATAGGTGGGCTGAAGTTATAAACAATGGTTATGTTGCTTTTTGGGATGCAGAGCACAGGCATGATGAATTTGTGATAACGGATGTAGGGATGACTTCTGAAAATGAAAAGGGTTGGAACGGGATAACGGTACACAACCACAAGAAAACATTTTTTTTGCTTAATTTGTTGGGCAACGCAAGAAACGAATTAGAAAAAAACATCATTTACAGAACAATACGATTGCATCACAATTTCACAGAAAATTTTATGATGTTTCCAATCTCTTCAAGAAGGATGATTGTTTTGATAGACCCGTTTTTCAAATTTAGAATAATAAATAAAAATAATTACGCGATGCCTGGGCTCGATGAATTAACCATGATGCCTAACGAAAACCTCTTTTATCCTAATGACGCCAGATATTTTTATGAGCAGAAGGCGGGCGAGCCATTTAAATACCATGAAGAAGATAGGTACATTTATGAGATAAAAAAATTAAGTGCTGAAGAGACTAGGTATTGTAACGCTTTATTTTTAGATAGAATCGATACATGGGTTGGTTTTTCCGATTTAAGCAAAGCGGTTGGTAGCATTGTCAACTATTATCAATTAAATAAATTTCCTTTCGTTCCTAGAGTCGATTACGATGAGTTGTATGAATTGGTTAACAAACGATACCAGCTGTCTTTAGATATTAATGATATTAAGAGGTTAAGATGATGAAATTATTTTGCGAATCGCTTACTATGCGCTTTAACACATTAGAAAGAAATGTTAAATCAAAGACAAACTCTTTTTATGATTCTTATCTAGATTTATTGGAGGCAACAATAAAGTATTTTTTGGATGAAAACGGCGTTCCTTACGATCCTACAAGGACTTGCGGACATATTATAAGAACTGATGAAGCAAAGTCTTTCTTCAAAGAAACGCTGGGATTGGATGATTACACATTTAACAAACTGCCTGATTATATAAAGAAGTGTAACGACCACAAGCACAAGAAAGAGAAGACTCTTCAAGTCGAAGGAGTAATTAATTTTTTGAAAGTCTATTTCGATTTAATCAATTCTTATCTCGATTATATAAAAGGCATAAGGGTTGAGTTTGATGCATCATATTTCACATCGATTTATGGTGAGACAGAAAGATTGAACTCAGAGTACAGAATGGAAGTATTGAAACTCAAAGACGAGCTTAAGGAATCTTATGAGACGAGAAAACTTTCAGAACAGGACCTTATCCAATACAAGAATCTTTTATCGATAAAGGACATTGAATTGCTAAACCTTGATGAACAAAACAGGTTGTTGCAAGAACAAATCAATACCCTCAAAGACATCAAGCTTAATTCGATGGAGGAAAAACTCAACAAAACAATCGACATGTTGAATAACATGCAGGATTACCTGATCGAAAACAGGATAATCGCAAGAAGAACGTCAAGGTTGATTGACGGAAAGGAAATCTCCGATGAGGAATTAAAAATTGAAAGAGAGAAGATGGAGGCGATGAAGAATGGAAAATGATAGAAGTATTTTTGACCGTTTGGATTCGATCGAGAAACAAGGCTCTATAAATGAGGCTCAAAACTCCGAGATTCTTTCTTTATTAAAAGACATAGACGCAAAGCGAAATAACCCTGAGCAAGATGTTGCAAAGAAGCCAATATCTGAACAAGAAAGGCTAGCAACGCTGAAAACATTTGTGAAAAACTCAAGGAAAGAGTTCGTTTGGATTGGCTCATACAAGGAGTTTTTCAAATCAAAAAGGCTTTTAGCGATTGTATGTGTTGGCTTAATAATAATGGGGATACTATCCTCTATTGTGACAACAATGTCGCTCGGATTTTATTCTACATTTACGTTTTTTGAAAATGTATGGTTAATCTGCGAGTGCTTCATTCTTTCGCACTGTCTAAGAGCTAAGAAGAGAATGGGTGATTTTGATTTGTCGACTCACTCATGTTACAAGTTTATTCAGGATGAGGATTGTACATGGGTAGACACTAACAAAGAGAAAAAGCGTTATAGATGGTTTAGAAGAATATCTTACGTTGCTGCAATTGCAAACTTGATTGTTATTTGGGGAACCTCGTCTGGCACACTAGCCATACTCGCCACTATCGCCGAACTTGCTTATATTGGATTAACAGTTGGCACATTCTTTGCATATATTAATTTGCTTAGTGGATATGGAACCATCGTTATCTTCACTGGCAAACAAGTTTATGGAGATCAAATAGTATCGATAGTGTTCGATAAGCTGAAGAAAGACTTGATTCCTTATGAAGAGTTTGAAGAAATGTATAAATTTCTTTTGGAATAGGTTTAGGTGCCATGTTGGTTATATCTAGATGAGTTAGTTCAGATATGAGCTGCTGATTCTGGTATAATATATCTCGTGTCATATCCGCGTACTCTGGAGCATTGGTTAACAAATGCCTTCGCAAAGGAGGCATCGCACCATGACACAAAAAAACGATCTCGCTTTAAAAGCAGGTCAAAATTTAAAACGTTTACTTGAAGAGAAGGGTTGGTCTCAAGAATGCGCTGAAGAGAACATCTCCGGCACATTAAACAACGGCAGACAAATCAGACGCTGGATAAAGAATGGAATTAATTCACTTAGTACCATCCAATACATAGCAGGCATCTTTGAAGTAAATGTTATGGAGTTCTTTAAATAGAGCTCCTTTTTCTTTTTGTTTGGACAATCTCCGTCCTAATTTCCTGTCATATCAAAAACCTATGATGAATCCGTAAACAAAACCGAGAAGAAGAGAGGACGATTCCGGCCCTAATTCGAATAAGAGGTTGAAATTTACAATGAGGATGTCAACAGGAGGACAGAAAAAATGGAAAACAAAAAATATTTCAAAGTAGTAGCTAAATGCGGACACGTGGGAAGAAGATTCTACGTCCCAGTGCAATTTGCAATCAGAGCTCAAAACGGAAAGGAAGCAGCGAAAAAAGCAAGAGATCTTCCAAGAGTAAAGCACGACCACAAAGACGCTATTCTCCAAGTCAAAGAAATCAGTTATTACGAATTCAAGGCTATCAATCAAGTTAATAAAAACGACCCATACTTACAATGCCGTTAGAAGCAAGAACAAAAGGCCCTATGCAATATGGCTTCAAGAATTATAGAGGATCCACACTTCGTAAAGCCAATCAAGCACGACAAGAAAGCAAGAAGGGAAAGAGTGGAGTTCAAACAAAAGAAATTCAAATTGTTAATGAGCTTCAATCCTATGGAGGACTTATACGAATATGCGTATTAATTCTGTAAAGTACAACAACTCCCTTGTCGACGGTCCTGGAATAAGAACGATTGTATTCTTTCAAGGATGCGATATTCATTGCAAAGGATGCCAAAACGCATCTACATGGAATCCAAATCTCGGAATGGAGATTGAGGTTGATGACCTTGTAGAGGAACTAAACAAGAAGGTCTTCAATAAAAAGGTGACAATATCCGGAGGGGAGCCATTGATGCAAAAAGAGGCTCTAATGGAGCTTGTCGAAAAACTTCATGATGATGGATTTGAAATCGCTTTATATACAGGGCACAGCAAAAAGGATGTGCCTATAGAAATAATCAAAAAAATCAAATACTTAAAAACCGGAAGATTTGAAATGAATCTCAAGACTGGCATTAAGCCGTTTGTGGGTTCATCGAATCAAGAGTTTGAGGAGGTAGACGATGAAACAATTAAATAATGACAACGCTGCAAATAGAACCAGTTATGTTGGCAAGGTATATAACATCGGAGAAAAAAGGTTCAAAGAAGAAGTGCTTGATTCGTTGCCTGTTGAATGGTCAAATCTCCACAGAAACGGAACGATCCACATTCACGATTTGGACGCCTATGGTCTTACTTATAACTGTCTAACACTCGATGTTGCCAGCGATTTTCCTTTAAACAAAGTCAGAGGATTCACTGACGAAGATACAATCATAAGATTGTTCTCTTTCATAAAAGAACTCTTCACAAATCTAGGCAACGAGCAGTCTGGTGGCATGGCATTTGCCAATTTCGATAATGAAATTGCTGCGATTCTCAAAAAATTAAATATCGATTATACGAATTACAAATCGTTAATATCCAATATGATCACAGACCTGATTATTTGGTGCAATAACACCCACACAAGAATGGGCCAGACTAGTTATTACGTCACGTTGAATATCGGTCTTGCTGAGAATGAATGCGCTAGATTCATCGCAAAGACATTGATTGCTAATTTTGAAAAGCTTGGCGATATGGTCTATAAGCCAAACATCGTCTTTAAAGTCAAAAAGGGAATCAACTTTGACAAAACAGATAAAAACCATGATCTTCTTATCGACGCCCTTGGATGCACATCGAAGAAGATGATTCCAACATATCTTTTATGTGATTGCAAAGCAGACTCATCGGTCGATCCAAATAAATTATCGATTATGGGTTGCAGAACAAGGGTCGTGGATGATGTTCATGGATTAGAAGGAGCCGTTGGGAGAGGAAATGTTGCCAATATTTCAATCAACCTTCCTCGATTAGCGCTTGAAGCGGACGTCGAAGCAAAGAGTCATGACGTCGATAAGAGAATTGACCTGTTACAAAATAAATGGGACATAGTGGCGAAAGCCACAAAAGATAGCCTCATTGATAGATATCAAAAGACAATCAATATTCAAGCAGAAGAATTCCCAACAAATAGTTCTTATCATCTCTGGTGCAACGGGTTCAAAAACGGCGTTGAAGAATCGCTAAAACATGGAACGCTGTCCATTGGTTTCATCGGATTATCGGAAGCAATCGAAGTTCTTACGGGAAAGAAGTATTACTCCGATATGGATAACTACATTATTACGCTCGGTATTGTGAAACGCATGAGAGATTATTGTGATTTCCTTAGAAACCAATATGAGATGAATTTCTCACTACTTGCGACAAGCGGAGAGCTCATAAGTGGAAGATTCATTGAGTTTGACAAGAAGCTTTTTGATCCAGAAGTCGACATTTTCTCGAAAGGATATTACACAAACTCTTTCCATATCGACGTTGACAGCGGGCTTCCAGGTTACAAGAAAATCAATCTTGAAGGCCTATTCCATGAATTATGCAATGGGGGTTGCATTACTTACGTCGAACTTGGAGAAGCTCCTATCGGTAATGAATCCGGCCTATATGAATATTTGGATATTGCCATAAACTCCGGAGTCCATTATCTAGGATTCAATTTCCCAAAGGATATTTGTAATGAGTGTGGATGCTCGGGCGTATTTGATAAATGTACAAATTGTGGCAGTTCAAGCATCACAAGAATCAGAAGAGTATCAGGCTATCTAGAAATCCTAGATGGATTCACGGATGGGAAAAAAGCAGAAGAGAAGAATAGGAGGAAAAACTAATTGATCTATTACATATCAGACATACATTTCAACGATCAGAGGATTTTCGATAAATGTAATAGGCCCTTCAGGGACCTGAACGATTTTAAAGAGGCGATGATCAAAAATTGGAACGCAAAAGTAGGTGAGCAGGACGACATATATGTTCTTGGCGATATAGCAGAAGATAGTGATAGTTCATCATTAGAAGTGTTCAGATTATTAAACGGCAAGAAACACCTGATAGTTGGCAATCATGATACGAATTTGCTTGAGGCCATTAAGGAATCGGCGATATTCGAGTCGATTGATTACATCAGTCTAATAAACGATTCAGGAAGAAAAGTGTGCATTTGTCATTATCCACTGATGGACTGGATGGAATTCAACAGAAACGGGATGCTAGTTTATGGCCACATCCATAACAAAACGGCATCAAATGGAGCTGCATATGCGCAGATCAAAGACTACTACAAAGATAAACCCGCTTATAACTGCGGAGTCGATGTTACAGGTTATAAGCCAGTGACACTTGATGAGATGATCGAATTAAAGGAGGCAAACAAAGATGAACCATATATCAATTGAGGGTATGGACGGTGTTGGAAAATCAACAACGTGCAAATTATTGGCAGAGAAATTGGGGTATAAATTCGTAGAAAAACCACTCCATTACATTCTTGACGAAGACGAAAACGACGTTACCGAATACCAAAGGGTAGCGAAGATCGTTAACGCAAACTCAAACAGAGATTTCACGGCTTGGTATTATGGGCTTAACAACATATATCTTTACGAAAAATTCAAAGGACAGAACATCGTAACGGATAGGCACATTGTCTCCAATTATTGTTGGAGCGGTTCTGATTACAACGACGATATTTATGACCTGATTTTGAAGAAAATCGGAAAGCCAAATCTTACTGTAATCTTATATGCTAGACCAGAAGTTGTCTTAAAAAGATTGAAACACAGAGATGTCAACGATTCAGATATCTCCAAGGTATCAAAAAGCGAGAAAGCATATGAGAGAATGATCTATTTCTGCGAGAAGAAAAAACTCGAGTATATGGTTATTGATACAGAAGACAAATCACCAGATATGATCGTTGAAGAAATCATAAAAAGATTAAGAGGACAATAAGCGAATGGGAACATTAAGCATTCAAGAAACAAATTCAATCGCAAAAGACATGAAGTATGAAGCTCTATATTGGGCTTTAGGTTATGAAGAGACATCAAAAGGCATATTCACTAAGAAAGGCAGAACCATCGATTTAAATGGGCAATACGCCGATTTTGGTGAAATGCTTACAATAATCGGTGCCGATAGTCTCTTACTAAAAT
>JAKSVD010000074.1 GCA_024408305.1 Bacilli bacterium
AAGACCGTCGTTTACTTCGCTGAGCGCGGATTCCATTTGACGGGCAAAAAAAGGAGTAGTTCCGAATACCAACGGAACAATAGACCCCTGCACGCCTATGGCAGTGCCCGAAATAAAACGGGTGACGGGAAGAAGGCAAAAGAGCAAAATGACTAGCACAATAGGTTCAAGATATGAGTTTTCAGTGAATGAGCTTGAACTTGTTCAGCGTCTTTTGTCATTGACTGAGGCATCCGTTGATAACCGCAGGTCTTTTGCTATAGCGAGCTACATGTGGGACAGCGGTCATAACTCCATTGTTATACCGATAATCAAATACATGTTGTTCAGCGATAATACCGGAAATAAGGGTTATCTGAAAAACAAGCCAGAAGAAGTAAAAACGCTAATCTACAAGTATCTTGCGTACGCCTCTTACCAAATAAGAAGAGAGGGAAGCGCTCAAAGCGTCAAAAAAGATTCGCCTCTTTATCCACATTTGAAAGCCCGGTTACCAATCAAGGAGTTCGATGATAAGAATAGGCAGATATATGACGCCAGAACTATTAATGAAGGCGCCAGGATAATGATGAACTTCCTTAGAAACGGCAAGGTAAACGAAAACAAGACTGAATCGAGTTGGAAATGGCATTTCAATCACGGCCAGCATCCTTCCTATTTTTACTCAAACACCTCATTTGAGGATAAATACACACCGGAGCAGAAAAAGGAGCTTTGGAATGGGATAGTGGACAGAGATAAAGACAAATTGTCCGCAGGGGTTGATTTCTTTATGCCAACGACGCAGCCTGATGTCGTTTTCATGTACACAAGCGACCCTAAAAAGTTCGATGCCATCATTGCAGATTTGCTCTCAAAGAAAGACGACCACTGGGTGGAATTCGTTTTCAAGTGCGAAGACGACTCCGCCCTTATTGAGAACATAATTCCGGAAAAGACAAACGGTAGAACGGATTCAAAAGAATTATTGATTCTCATCATCGACCATATTCTTTACTCATGGTCAAAATCGCCATCATTTGCGAGCGAAAAGGTTTACAAACCTACAGATGTCCTCAACTTGAGAAACGTGTCAGATTATGAGGTCCTTGCCGTCAATAAGAACCTGCGAAAGAACAGGGTTAAATGTTTATCGGGTGACGCGATTGATTGGAAAAAAGTGCCCGCTCCAATCGTCTTCAGGTTTAAATCACCCTATATTGGAGATGGCAAGATGCACGCATACCGTTTTAGTATAGACGGATTAGAGAAAATTGATTAGGAGGATAGAATATGGAGTTCACATTAACAAACGTAGCAAACATAAGGACTGGTACATTTAAGATCGAAGAGGGCAAACTTAATATTTTTTACGCCCTCAATGGTACCGGCAAAACAAGTTTAACCAGTGCAATCCAGCTATCTCTTGCGACCGATCTTAAGGAAATAAAAGAAATCAAAAGCCACCTAACGCCATATGACGGTTCAGGTGAACCTGACATCCATTGCGATAAAACTCTTAGCAACGTTCTTATCTTCAATGAAGAATATATCAATAGAAACTTGTTCTCAAAAGGCGGCGACGCTCTAAGAAACACATTTGAAATTGTTGTTAACACGCCGGATTACGAAAGAAGAGTCAACAACATCGAAAGAATGCTTGAAAGAGTCACCAATGTCGTTTCTTGCAACGATTTTATTTCGATGTTCCATAAGGACATAGATGATATCGATGGACAGTTCATGATGGCAAAAACGGGACAATTCAATTCTAGGACAAGTGGTTTTGCCCAACTGAACAAAGGTCTTGTCACAAAAAGGGTGCCTGAGACAAATGCATTGAGGAATTTTGTTGTCGATTCTTTAAAAGCCGGAGACTGGAAGAAGTGGTTTGATAAGGGAAGTGAGTATGTCGACGACTCAAATAGATGCCCTTATTGCGGCGCAATCATGTCGGACGAGTCTATCCGTGATCAGAATGAGCTAAGAGATATTTGTGAGACGAAAGAGGTTGAGAAATCGCTTGAAGCAACCGTTTTAATTCATACTTTGACCAAATACTTAACCAGAGAACAAACAGCCTTCATTGAGGGCATTTTAGCCTCAGGAAACGCTTTCGACACCGAATCCATCCGCACAATCCATGAGTGGTTTGTGGTCTTGAAGGAAGAAAATGACAAAATCGCTAAGTTAGACGCAAACGATATTGATGGCCTGCTAGAGAAAGTGAGAGGAAGGAGACTTGCTGACGAATTGACTAGCCAACGTCTTGACATTGATGTGTTCAGGAAGATGGATTTCATTCCGAACGCTGCAAGTTATGCTGAAGCATATAACGTCGAACTATCGGCAGTTATCATGGAAGCGGGCCGTTTAAGCGATGAACTTGACCAGTTATCTAGAGTACTTAGAGAAAACATTGAAAACAATCAGGCCTACGTTAACAAATTTCTTGAAAACGCAGGAATGCCATACAAGATTGAAATCTACAATGACGATGGCGAATACAAGACTATATTGAGGCCTTGTAGAGAATCCTCTGGCACGGTTGCTCCAAAGAAGAATCTTTCTTATGGAGAAATGAACGCTTTATCCCTCTTGTTGTTCTCCCTTGATGTTCGAAAACAGGACAGCGACTTAATCATTTTGGATGATCCAATCTCAAGCTTTGATAACTCAAAAAAATTTGCTTTGATGCATCAGATGTTTGGTGATGTTGAGAATCAAACAAACCTACGCGGTAGAACCGTTTTGATGGTCACGCATGATTTCTCAATCGTGGCAGACACAATCAAGAAGAATCTGTTCGGGTTAAATTACAAGGACAAAAACACAAACCAAAAAGTGATCCTTGCTAGGTCCTCATATCTTAGGAACAAAGAAGGGGTGCTTACATGCACCAATATCGATAGAAGTGATATAAAGATCGTAACAAAAATCGAGAAGTCTCTTTTTAAAAATACAACCAGCCCAAAGATTTGCAGGATGATTCATTTCAGGAAGTATCTAGAAATCTCTGGAGATATGGATGACCACAAATACAACCTTGTTTCATCGTGGCTTCATGGCGATGAGGAACCTACCTTGTCTCACAATCAAGTATTCGCGGATAAAGATGAGATGATTGCTAAAATCAAAGAGATTGAAGGGATGGAAGATTTCGATTATAAGGCTTGGCTGGCTGAACAAACCGATGATAAGATAGTTGAAACATATCAAAACCCAGAGAGAACGAATATCGAAAAACTCGAGATAGTGAGATTCTATTTGGATAAGACGGGTGAGGATAAGAACTACGATAGAATACTTATGGGATATCTAAATTCTGCATGCCATATCGAAGGCGATTTAGTGGTGGGCTTAGACCAAAACAAATTTGAGACGATGCCACCTCATGTCATTGCGTTCTGCGATGAAATAATTGCTAAAATTAGGCATTAAAAAACGATAAAAACCCTAAAAAATGGCGGCAAACTGTCCGCCTTTTTCTTTTATATTCATCGCATTATGCGCGCGCATACGTGTGAAGTAAAAAAACGCACTATGTATAGAAACTCAAATATGAAAGGAAATTTAACAGTGAACAATACAAACACCAACAATGCTACAACAGCATATTTTGCAACAATCGCAGGATTCCCAATCCTCAGCGAAGATGAGACAAAACGTCTCGTCAAGCTTGCTCAGTCTGGAGATAAGGACGCCGCTGAACAAGTCATCAATTGCCATCTCAAACTCGCAGTCAAAATCGCTTCTAGTTACGTTAGACCGGGCTTCGATTTGATGGAAGCCGTCTCCTATGCAAACGAGGGTTTAATCGATTCCGTTATGAAATGGAATCCAGATACATCAACAAAGTTTGTATCCTATGCATCTAGATGTATGGCTTCAAAGTTGAGAGATGGCACAAGAAGCGAAAGACTCCAGCCAATCTCTGACTATGCCTGGAGAGAACTTAGCCAGGTCAAGAAAGCTCGTGCTGAATATTACCAGATGTATGAATGCGAACCTTCTGAATGGGACCTAGCCGACATGCTCGGCGGCAAGTTTACTCCTGAAAAGGTCAGAGATCTTCTCGATTGGAGTTATAACCCTGATTCATTTGACTGTGAATTGGGTGACGAAGATAGCCTCTCTTTAGAGGATGTAACAGGAGTCGAGGACGATTACGCCCTCGACTTTTAATTTAGGTAATTAATGAAAGGAATTCATAAACAATGACAATGAAAGATTTAGTTAAGATGGCATCAGCAATGGCTGATAACTTAGAGAAGGACGTTGAATGCGGATGCTGCATCAGCCCGGTAAAGAAAGGCCAAGTCAACCGTATGCTGACAGCGCTTTACCTTAGCATCAATAAAGGCGCTGATACTCAGGTAATGGAAGAGTTGATGGAGAGAATTGCTTATGCAAACAACATCCTATCCGGCTATGGTGAATAATATGTCTATTAAGCCCGTCAATATTTTTGACGGGCTTATTTTTTGCGACTCAAAAGGCTTAATCACCCTATTGTATTTATGTACAAAATATGTGAGGTTACCGCAATGAAAGATACTTACGATTTGAAAAAAACAATTAGACGCCATATCGAGGATATTTTCTTGTGCCGTTTCTCAGCGGACAACATCGATGATATGGTCTCAGAACTCTTTAAAACCAATGATTTCGTCGATGTTGAAGGGGCTAACATCCGTTACATCAAGAAACTCTTCAACCAAATGGATTTGGTTAATAATTACTCATTAGAAATTATCAACGGAACGGAATATTGCTATTTTCCAGCTGAAGACAGAATCAAATTGAGGGAACTCTTAACCGATGTACCATCGATGAAATGCGTATATGCTACATACTTAAAGGCTTATGCGTTGATCATGGACAAGTGCGATATCAATATCAAGTCAGTCGCTGTAGAAACATCATTCTCAAATAACATGGCAGACCCTATCAAAGAAAGCGTTGAGCGTGGATACGGCATCGATCAAATTGGAGATACGCTATGGATGACAAACAATACAGTCGGCTTCCAGATTGTGGATTTTCCAGAGAAGGACGACAATTTTGGTTCATGGCAAGTATGGACCGATAAATCTAGCGAGCTCATCGCGCTAAGGGATTATGTATTAAGAGAAATTCTCATGAACCCGTTTAGGAATCGATTCGAGGAAGAGGAAATGTTTCCATTCCTTTGTAAGTTTGGATATCTCAGCTATACAATCGTCTTTGAAGACGATAGTCGAGTTAAGTTTATGACAACCGAGAGCGGGTTTGATTTGTTCGGAATTATCAGAGATGTGCTTTTAGATAGCATTCCGCCTGATTTCGAGGGGCCATTCGGTTTAATTAATTAATAGAAAAGACCAATACAAGTGCTACCGCCAGCAGTATTGGCTTTTTTTATGAAACTCATATTTTTCACTAAATCATCAGTCATCACCCTATATATATTGTGTTCGGGTCAGAAAGACTTGAATTCGATCTTTGAAAATCTAGTTCCTTTTGGGAAAAGCCTAATTGCAACTCGGTGAAGTTGGTCTTACTGACCGCCGAGGCTCAGCCCTAAGACCAAATGGCATGGGATACTGTGCCATGAGGAAGACTGTTAAGAAATGAAACAGTACACCTATGCGATTATTTTCAAGATGAGATGACGCACAAGGCTAAGGTTGATGTCGCAACTCGTTAATGAGTGGTAGATAAGGGATTATGGATACGCACGACAAGAGGCTCCGCAGCAATGCGACCCACCTGCGGTATATGGAGTGAGAAACCATGTGCCCGGTAACTCAAAAGAAGTGTATGCCTTGATGGTTAGCAATAGCCTATAAGTATCAAAGTCCGCTCTAGTAGCCGTAGGCAGATTTTTTAAAGGATCTGAAGTTCGGTGAAAGTTGGGAGAGATAGGTTCTCCCCGTTGAATCGCAGCAATGCCATTTAAGAAGGTGCGAGGTAGCTGCTCACATCTCAGACTTAAGTGAACGTCTTATCAATAACCACCGTTAATAAGAGCTGTACGGCGAAGGCCGGCATATACGCTTTTCCCAGAATGAACTAGTTAAACTCGATACCCTCCTTTCTTATCGGATTAAGCCCATTGCTGTTGCGGTGGGCTTTTTCCGTGCCTTTTCTTAACCACCCTATATTAATTGAGTAAGAAGGATTTGCTTCTTATTGAAAAGACTAGAGGAAACAACAATGAAAATCGACAACAAGAAATTAAGCAATGCTCTTCACTTGTGCATTGACGAGGGCTACGAAATAATAGCGATTAGAGATGTGGTCCTGATATTAGAAAAATGTGAGGATCTCGATAAAGTCAAATGGATCAGAGAATGCTTGATAGATTATGTTTTTGATGATGAAGTTGAATGGAAAGATGAAGTAACTGAAACGGTTCTTAAGTACTACGCGGACTATCAGGACAAATACGAAAAGGACTCAGTTATATTAGATAAGTGTTCTGCATCATTGGTTGGGTATCATTATTTGCTACCAAGGTTCAAGAAGCAAGCGAAGGCAATGCTTAGACGTGCGGCAAATTGGGGCTACGCAAATGCTCAATTCATACTTGGCGAAAAGCTTCTCAACAAAGATGAAACAATGTACGAAGGGAGATTCTGGTTGTCGCAAGCGTCAGAAAAAGGATATGAAAAGGCTAAAACAGTTTTAGGCTTATCTTTATTTGCCGAAGAAACAGACAACGGAAAGAAAGTCGGATTGCAGTATCTGAATGAAGCTTACTGTAGCGGAGACCGTGAAGCTTTGTTCGTGAAAGAACTCAAAAAACTATACGATTTAATGGAAGATTCAAAAGACGAGAAAGAATTCTTTGGACAGCTAAACGAGCTAGAAAAGATTTGTAATGAAGGTTTTTATCAGGGATATCACATCATCGCAAAAGCGCTCAATGACAGTGAACACTACAGCAAATTTGAACTGGCAATGCCGTTCCTTTTAAAGGCATCGGAATATGGATATGCCAGAGAAGCTTATGAAGTCTCAAAATACTTTTCCATTAAATATGACGAATCTGAAGATATGGGAGATTTGCAAAAGGCTCTTCATTATAGCGAAATAGCGATTAGGGCCAAGAACAAAGACTCAAAACTCAACCATGCGGTAATCCTTCTGAAGGCAGAAAGATACGATGACGCGAGAACGATACTTGAAACCTATGCGATGAAAGGTGATGGTTTTGCCTTAAGAGAACTTGGCCTTATGCATCAGTTGGGAAAAGGGTTTGAAGAGGATTACGATGTTGCTGTCGCACTCTACAAGAAGGCAATTGAGTCAGGATACCAATCAGCCGAATATGATATCGGATATGCAAAATATTTTTTAAAGAAAGATCCATCCTGCATAGAGATCTTCATAAAGGGCGGAGAGGCTGGTTATTCTCATTGTTATTACACCTTAT
>JAKSVD010000075.1 GCA_024408305.1 Bacilli bacterium
CTCATCGAAGAATATAAGAAAGAATACGGAACCCATCCAAATCTTGAACTCATCGTATATGGGAAAAGCAAAATCATGCATACGATGTATTGCCCTCTTAAGAGACTTGGTATGTGTCCAAAATGCAAAACATCATCATTCGCACTAAAGGATGAATACGCTTCATTCCCTCTTATGTTCAATGATGACTGCACAATTAGCCTCTTGAATTCCAAAGTCACAAACATCATGGATAACCTTGAAGACCTTAAAGGTATCAATTACTACAGATTAGTCTTCACGACCGAAACCGAAGAAGAAGTAAGAAACATCATCGAGTCATTCCAAGAAAAACTTGATGGAAGTGACGAAAGACTCTTTAACGAAGAAACTGACACAAGAGGTCACTTCTTCAAGAACCCTTTGTAGCGACACTCACGCATCAATTTAGCTATGTTTTTCGGTCACGTGACAGTGATGACCTCCTTGCTAAATTTGTGGCGTTTTCCAGTATGTGCTACCATTGTCTTATGAAAACCTTCTTTGATTTCTTAAAGACGAATGGAAACATACCTCTAACTAGAGAAAACTTTTGCGATGCTGATGCGATGATTTTCTCGTGCCTAAGCTATCTCAATCTTTCTGCGTTTTGTAACGAAGAAAGAGAAGAAGTGCCTTTCTATGAAGTATTTAATATCGGTAACTTCAAAACGCTTAGAAAGGGAGATGTCCTTCCTCCAGATGAGAAGAAACTCCTAAAGCATTTTGGTGGCAGCGTTAGATACAAAAACCTCACCCTTAAAAGAGTTCATGCTGTCGAAGACAAAGACAACATGATCTCATATTTCTCTTATGTTCTTTCTTTGGAAGATGAGATGAACTTCATCGTCTTTAGAGGAACCAACATCGATTTCAAAGCCTGTATCGAAAACCTTCAGTTCGCTTTAATGGAAGGCTCTAGAGCAAAGACTCTTGCAAAAGATGATATTGAATACGTGCTTGATTCATCGTCTTTGCCTTTGGTGTGTATTGGCCACTCAAAAGGTGGTGCGGTTCTTGAAGCGGGGCTCGTATCTCTTTCTAGAAGCAACCAGGAAAGAATCGAAAAAGCATATCTAATCGATTCTCCAGGATGCATGAAGATATATGATGAATCACAAATAGAAGCTCTCCGTCCTAGGGTAAAGAAATACATCACGAAAAGAAGTATCTTCGGTCTTCTTCTAAATAACAATTTCGAATATGAAGTCATCAACGCGAAAGTCTTCTGGCTTCTTCACCATATGCCATATAACTACGAGATTGATAATGGAAACCTTAAGAAAGTCGAAAAGTGTTATAAGAAAACATACAAGAGGCACGAAGTAGTGGAGAAGTTCTTAGCAAACAAAAGCGAGGAAGACATCAAAAACCTCATTAATGATGTTGAATCCATCTTCAAGTATTCGAATATCTTTAGCATCTTTGATCTTAGAATCACTCGTATATTCAAAGCCTACATCCAGATAATTAGAGTCTTCCTCTTTTCGAAAAGAAGAAAGAACAATCTCGGGCTTCTTTTGATGTGTTTTAGAACATTCCTTTGATGTAGGCATAACAGTATCAGATATTGACCCACAACATAAGAAATGTTTTCGCGTGACTAACAAACAAAGGTTATTGTTTTCTTTCAAAAGCGTGTACAATCTAAATGCAAAGAAACATATTGAAGAGGGCGAGGTGTTTTTCTCGTCTTTCTCTCAAGAAAGGAAATGTTTATGAAGAAGTCTATTAGGGCCCTTGCTATTCTTGCTGTTCCTTTCATGCTTGCCGGTTGTGTAAGCGAAAGCGGTAATAGTAGCGTGACAAGTTCAAGTTCGTCAAGCGCCCAATCATCCCCAACCACATCATCATTGGTCTCAAGTGCTAGCTCATCCGTTGGCACAAGCACCCACGTTCATAACTGGGCAACAACTTGGACCACAGATGGCACTCAGCACTATCACGCATGTGCAACCTGTAATGAAAAGAAGGATGCCGCTAATCACACATTCGGTGATTGGAAAACCGAAAACTTAGGCACAAAGATTAGTGACGCTCGCTTCGCTAACTCAAACATCAAATATAAGGAATGCTCAGCATGTCATTATGAGCAACTTGATAAAACTTTTGCTGTCCTTCCAGAAATCAGATTCACCTTTGATACAACCGATCCAAACGCAAACTTCGCAACCGCTGCTAGAAGTAACGACGTCACTAGACCAAAAGTTTCTGGTAATATCACCATTACAAATGCTGGCGATTATAACACCACTGAAGCTCTTCCTGCTTCAATGAAAGTCAGAGGCAACCAAACCGCTGGCTTTGATAAGAAAGGCTTACAGATCAAGTTCGATAAGAAACAATCGATGCTTGGCCTCAATGGCAACCAGAAATTCAAGAAGTGGGTCCTCTTAGCAGACGCTAAAGATACAACCGTCTCAAGAACAGCTTTAGGCCTCACCATGTGTAAAGGTGTTGTTGCTGCAGATTCCAAAGTCTGGTACTCAGATTTCACACCTGTATCTGTCTATCTCAATAACACATACTGGGGCATGTACATGCTTGCAGAGCAAAAAGAAGTCAAGAGCGGAAGAATCAAACTCCCTGAAGTCGCTGACGAAGAAACCTCAACTGAAATCGGCTACAACTTCGAGCTCGACTACTATGCAAAGAACGAAGCCGCTAAAGGAGCAGATGGCGATCCAACCTTCTCCATTAGCTATGGCAACTACTTCAACCAACAAAGCTACAATATCGAAAGCTGCTTAGCTAACTCAGGCTTAGGTGTTGTCTCTACTTACACCATGAACTCTGATATCACCGATAGCACAGCTGGCGAAAACGTTCAAACAACCGACGCCACAAGCGCTCAAATGAGCTTCATGAAAAATAGACTCCAAGCTTTATTCGGTGTTTTGGCAGAAGGTTCAAAGAACAAAGCCGCAAAAGACATTAACGCTAGTAACCAAGTCGTTAACGCTCCTAGTGGAACTACCGTCAAACAAGCAATCGAAAAACACTTCGACCTCAATGCTTGGGCAGAAGGCTTCATCATTAACGCTGTCTGTCTTCCACCTGATGTCGGTTATTCTTCCTTCTATATGTCATTCGACAATTCTCCAACTGGAGACAAGAAACTTAGATTCGATAACCCATGGGATTTCGATAGTAACTTCGGTAACAGAAGAAACTTCATCGAAAAACCAGACGTTGCTTCTACCGGCACTGGTTGGGGCGCAAAGTCCTTCGATCCATACTTCATGGATAGATCCGCAAACATGTGGCTCCAATTCTTAGGCAAGATGGATTGGTTCATGAATGACTATGTCAAACCAAAATGGATTGCTGCAAGAAACAATAGTACCTTCGAGAACATGATCAGCTTAGCTAATACTTTCTATAAGTATTATGATGGCGAATACACTAAGAACTTCACCAAGTGGACAACCACTCAAGCTTCTGACAACAACGTTGGCAGTTACTTCAACGGTGATGGCGTCAATAGTGGTGAGCTTAGAAAACCATTCGTTAACGTTAGTGAACGTAAAGACGCTCAAAAAGAAACCATCAACTGGCTCGCTAAACGTGTCAACTACCTTGAGAAGAAGTTCGTTACTAATAGCACCAGAACTCCTCTTCCTACCATCGACTAATAGCGATAAGCTCATAAAACAATATGGATGCTTTCCTAAATCTAAAAAGGGGGCATCCTTTTTGTTTCCTAAATTCGAGGTTCATTTTTTACAATTCGAAATGACTTTTTAGATTTTTAAACACAATATATTAAAACTTGATTAGCGTTTCTTTAGTGATATACTTACACGGAAAAAAAGGGGCATTTGTTATGAAACGTAACGCGATAATTCTGCTACTCTTAGCAGGAACTTTAGGAGGATGTTCAAAGAACATCAGTTCATCTTCACCTACAAAAGAGTCCCTCTCGACAAGCAAATCGCTTACTTCTCAAAGCAAGCCTATTGAGTCATCATCAACCGGAAACCTCACTAGTGTTTCATCTATTTCGCTTTCGACTGGAACTTCATCTAGCATCTCATCTTCATCATCTCAATCAATTACCGTATACCACACTGTGACTTTTAATCCTAATAACGGCGAGCAAAACTCAACTCAACAAGTTGAAAACGGAAAGAAAGCAACTAAACCTACTGATCCAACTAAGACTGGATACACTTTCACTGGTTGGGTTAATTCTCAAACTGGTGAGGCATGGTCATTCACTGGTTCGATAATAACAAAAGACGTCACTCTCACCGCAACATATAGAGCAAACCAATACACGATCACATTCAACACAAACGGTGGTTCCGCCATTGAAGCGATAACCGCAGATTACGGCGCTTCAGTTGCTGCTCCTGCAAACCCAACCAAAACAGGATATACCTTCGCAGGTTGGGATAAAGCAGTACCTGAGACAATGCCTGCACAAGACGTTGAGATTAAGGCGAACTGGACCGTTAACCAATACACCATCTCATTCGACACAGACGGCGGCTCAGCCATTGATTCATTAACCCAAGACTACGGCTCAGCCATCGTTAAGCCTGCTAACCCAACAAAGACCGGATATAACTTCGCAGGCTGGGATGCAGAAATCCCATCAACCATGCCTGCAGAGAACATTGAAATCAAGGCAAAATGGGAAATCATCAAATGCACAGTCTCTTTCGTTGATGGATTTGGAAACGAAGTTTCATCATCAACAGTTGATTATGGTTCAACCATAACCGCACCTTCTAATCCAGAGAACGATTACTATGAATTTGATAGTTGGAACACATCCATTTCTGATGTCGTTGTAACTGATGATATGACCATCACCGCAACATGGACATCTAATTCCTTCACATTCGATGGAACATCAATCACTGGATATACTGGAACAGCGACTTCAGTTGTCATCCCTGCTTATACCCCAACAGGTAAAACTGTCACATCTATTGGTAAGGACGCTTTTAAAAACAACATCTCAATCACATCTGTCACTCTTCCTGAAGGCATCACTTCAATAGGTGAAACTGCATTCTATGGCTGTTCCTCTCTTACTTCGATCAATATTCCATCAACCCTTACTTCGATTGGCAAACAAGCTTTCAACAGATGCACTTCCCTTTTGCCTTTGACCATCCCAACAACCCTTACCAAGATTGGTCAAGGTGCCTTCTATATGTGTAGAAACGTCTCACTCTTCTGCGAAGCCACCTCAAAGCCATCTGGCTTCAATAGTGATTGGAGCTGGTACTGCCCTGTCATTTGGGACGCTACAGCTTGCACGTTCGGTATTTTTGAAGGATTCAATTACTACATCAAAGACAACAAGGCAACAATCTACGATTACACTGGAACAGACTTAGATGTTGTTGTCCCAGACACATTAGGTGGATGTGTTGTTGCTAGTGTTGCCACATACGCTTTCCATGGTGTTTCATCTGAAATCACATCTGTCACTCTTCCAGAAGGCATGGAAACCATCGCTTCATATGCTTTCTATGATTGTGAAGCACTCGCTTCAGTTACAATCCCAACAACCGTCACATCAATTGGCTCATATGCGTTCAGACTTTGTAAAAAACTTAATTCAGTCACGATACCTGAAGGAGTAACATCCATTAGCTACGGCGCTTTCCAAAGCTGTTCCAAACTTGCTAGCCTTTCCTTGCCAGAAAGTCTTACCTCAATCTCCACTGATGCGTTTAATGGTTGTGTAAACCTTACATCTGTCGCTCTTCCATCAGGCGTGACTTCACTTGGCGATAAAGCTTTCTCTGGCTGTAGCAAATTGGCAAGCGTCACTCTTAGCGATGGCCTTACCTCAATCGGCGCTAGTGCATTTGCGTCTTGCAAAGTCCTTACTTCAATCGTCATTCCTACAAGCGTCACAACAATTGGCAAAGAAGCATTCTATGGCTGCGTAGAACTTACTATCTACTGCGAAGCCCAATCTGTACCTGCTGGTTGGAATTCTACTTGGAACGTTTCAAACTGCCCTGTCAATTGGAGCTATGTAGCAGAAGAATAAAACAAAACACAAGACAACGTAAAAGCCCCGTCTTAGATGTGACGGGGCTTTTGATATGTGTCTTGCCTATTAATAGATACCTTCTTTGTATTCGCCTGCTTCGACGAGCTTTTTAAGTGATGCAACGACGGCTGGCTTGTCTTCTTTGTAAGTGACACCAAACCAAACAGAGGTGGTGGTAAGAAGAGTGACACTAGCCTTTCCTTCGTGAACGAGTTCATCGACGACTGAAGGAATAAGGAATTCGCTCTTGAGCTCTTGGCCGTGCTTGCTAAGCCAAAGAGGGAATTTCTCAATGAGGTGATCCATTAAGTCTTTATTGAAGATGAATAAGTTCATTGATACTGGGTGAGCAGCTTCAACGTAATATTTGTCTCCACCTTCAAGTGGTGTGCAAGCGATCTTCTCGCCTTCGTGTTCGACATTTGATTCGATGAGCTTTGACATGGTAACGCCGTCATCGCTAAAGACGACACCACGCTTAACGGCACCATTCTCTGTCATGGTATTTGCAACTTGGAAAGCGACGTTTGCGTATTTGCCTTTTGATCCTTTTGGAAGTGAGGCTAAGTAATCGTGAGCGACCTTATATGTATCTCTACCATAGAAGTCATCGCCATTAATGATGATGAAGTCATCATGGATGTATTCACGAGCTGCATAGATCGCGTGAGCGGTTCCCCATGGCTTTTCTCTTCCTTCTGGGACTTTGAATCCTTCTGGAAGGTCTTCTAAATCTTGGAATGCGTAATCGACTTTGATGATCTTTTCGACACGTTTTCCGATTGAATCCTTGAATGCTTCATAGAAAGCTTTCTTGATGATGAAGACAACTGAATCGAAACCTGCTCTTTTAGCGTCGTATACAGAATAATCTAAAAGGAAGTTACCATAATCGTCCATTGGCTCCATTTGTTTGAGTCCACCGAAACGTGAACCCATGCCTGCGGCTAATATAACTAATTGCATGATTTATATTTCTCCTAAGGATATTCTCACGCTTTTGAGATAAAAAACAAAGACTTAATAATATTAAGGGCTAGATTAACGTCAAAAGAGCCGCTGATAAACTTGCTAGTTTTCTTTTGAATCTTCCATCTCTACTATGAGTGTTTTTTGAATCTATCGGAATATGAAATTGAAAGCATACATATCATTTCTCATCAAGACTGGCAAACATATCGTCGGCATTATGGAATACTGGGGAGTTTCCTGAATTCACTCCCTTCTTTAGGAGGGATAATTCCGATTTAAGCTGAAATTGCACTTTGGGACATGAAATTGCACTTTGGGATTGCACTTTGGGAATTTGTGCCTAAAAATAAAGGCAT
>JAKSVD010000076.1 GCA_024408305.1 Bacilli bacterium
TTATCTTCTCTGGATTAAGTTCCTCAAGGAGGTACTTATTATCCTCTATAGCTTTTAAAGTTTCATCTTCTATTTCAAAATCTAGGGTCGAGGCAAATCTCTCGCACCTGATGATTCTGAGTGGATCTTCCTCGATTCTCTTCTTTGGATCTCCAATAAAGCGGATTATTCCAGAATTCAAATCATCAATGCCGTTAGCAAAATCATGAACTTGATAGGCTTCGTCTATATAGATTGCATTGATTGTGAAATCCCTTCTTTTGTAATCAAGAGATATATCTTTAACAAATTCTATCGATGATGGATGGCGGTGATCGTTATATTCGCCTTCCACTCTAAGAGTGGTAATATCCACCTTCATGCCGGCAACATGCACTTTGATCGAGCCGTATTTAGCAAATTGATATTCGGCATTAGGAAGAAACGCTCTTTCTTGCTCAGGTGTAGCATCAGTAACAAAGTCTCTATCCTCATATTCTCTACCCAAAAGAAAATCCCTTGATGTTCCGCCAATCATATATAGGCGATATCCATTTTGATTATAAAGAATTTTTAGTATTTCAAAGGCTTCGTCTCTCATATCTCATATCATACCACAAAAAAAGAAAAACCTCGTAAAATACGAGGTCATCTTTCAAGAAATTCTAGAAGGGATTAGTTGAGCTTGCCCTTGAGTGTTTTTGAAACCTTGAATCCGATTGTGTTGGATGCAGGGATTTCGATTCTTTCCTGGTTTGATGGATTTGTGCCAACTCTTGCTGCACGTGACTTCTTTTCGAAGATTCCGAAGCCTGAGATCTTAACAGCCTCACCTGAGAGAACTGTCTTTGTGATGACTTCGAATGTGCAATCAACAACAGCTTCGACATCTTTCTTGTTTGTTTCTGTTAAACCAGCAACTTTTTCGATTAATTCTGCTTTATTCATTATTTTTTCTCCCTTTAAATAAGTGTGGTTAATTTACTATTCAATCTTCTTATAAGCAAGTCAAAAAAGGAAAATAGCAAGATAGTCTATATTTGTTAGCATTATCGACAAGAAAACTATTTTCTCATTCGATACACAATCTGGATTGGTGTTCCTGCAAAGTCGAATGACTCTCTAATTCGATTTTCAAGATATCGTGTGTATGAAAAGTGAGCGAAATTTGGGTCATTGCAGAAGAACACAAAAGTTGGAGGTTCAACAGCAACCTGATTTGCGAAAATAATTTTCAATCTTCCATGGTTGAAGTTTGGGGTTGGATTCATATCCTGGGCATCCAAAACAATTCTATTAAGGACCGGTGTAGGAATTCTTCTATGATAAGCCTCATGCGTATTGAGGATTGCAGGAAGGATCTTGTCCACTCCTTCTCCCGTCTGAGCGGAGATGTAATAGATTGGGGCATATTCCAAGAACTTGAACTGTTTTCTGATGTTTTCAGTGAAATGATTCTTGTCCACCTCTCCATGTTTTCCAAGGTCCCATTTGTTGACAACGATGATGATTGCCTTGTTCTTCTCCATTGCATAGCCAACAACATGCTTATCCTGTTCGAGGATACCTACCGATGCGTCGATTAAAAGTAAGCAAACTTCGCTTCTCTCGATCGCAGACATTGCTCTAAGCGCGGCATATTTATCGACTGCTTCGTAAATCTTACCGCGTTTTACTAAACCGGCAGTATCAATAACAACATAGTTGTGGCCGTCTTTTGAGAAGGCGGTGTCAATTGAGTCTCTAGTTGTGCCAGCGATATTTGAAACGATGGTCCTTTCTTTTCCGAGCAATCTATTGGTTAAAGAAGATTTTCCAACGTTTGGTCTACCAATTAACGAGAAAGAGATTGCATCTTCGTAAACATTGATTTCCTTCTCTGGAAGATTCTTAACGATCTCATCGAGTAAATCTCCGATTCCAATGCCATGCGCGCCAGAAATGACCATAGGCTCTCCAAATCCGAGCTTATAGAATTCGACTTTGTTACCGACTTCAGCAATTGAGTCAATTTTATTGACTGCAAGAATTACTTTCTTGTTTTTGGCCTTATGAAGCAATTTGGAAATATACATATCATTTGATGTAATGCCCAATTTGCTATCGACTAAGAATACGATTAGATCAGCTTCATCGATTGCGATTTCAACCTGAGTTCTGATTTCAGTCTGAAAAGGGACGTTCTGAACCTGGATACCACCAGTATCAATAACGGTAAATTCCTTTGTTAGCCATGTGGCTTTTGCGTAGAGTCTATCTCTAGTGATGCCCGGTGTCTCTTCAACTATCGAGCGTCTTTCTCCAACAATGCGGTTGAAGACTGTTGATTTTCCAGCGGATGGAGAACCAACCAATGCTACTGTTCCGAGTTCCATTAGGCTTTCACTCCTGTCTTTTCTTCGACTATCTTGAGGATTGCATCCACAACTTCCTCTATCGTCATATCAGATGTGTCTAGAGGGATTGCGTCATCAGCTTGTCTTAATGGGGCAAAATCTCTATGCGAATCGATATAATCGCGTTTCTTAACGTCTTCGATTACATCTTCCATTGAGGTTGGGATGCCTTTTAAAACATTTTCGTCATATCTTCTTTTTGCGCGGCACTCAACAGAGGCGATCTGGAAGATTTTTACTTCTGCGTTAGGCAAAACATAAGTGCCGATATCTCTTCCGTCCATGACAACCGATCTCTTGTTTGCGAGTTCTCTTTGCATGTCCACTAAAGCCAATCTTATAGGCTTCATTGCAGCGATATAGCTGACATTGCCCGAAACTAGCGGCGTTCTGATAACGGCGGTAACATCCTCACCATTGCATAAAACGGTGTCATCTTCCAAAAGATCGATGGACATGCCAGGCAAAACGGTGATTGATTGTTCTTCGTTTTGAGGATCTAGACCTGCTTTGATAACGGCGTATGTAACGGCGCGATACATGGCTCCAGTATCGATATATGTGTAATTTAGGGCTTTTGCCACTCTTTTAGCGACGGTGGATTTGCCAGCTGCTGCAGGTCCGTCGATTGCGATTTTATAGTTAACTGACATATTAAGCTCCTTTTACTAGTGTGAAATAGATAATTATTGCAGCGATAATCAACACGCCTAGGACAGCGAATTTAACTATCACATAATTTCTTTGCTTGATTAGATATCTGCTATAAACAGTGTTCTTTTTTGGATTGTTGCTTTGGATGGTAGAGGCAGATGTTGCAGACAAAATCACCTCTTCATCATCAGGGCTCTGAATTCTGACAGCCCCTTTATGGTGAACAGGGAATTTATCTTCGGGCAGATTCTTTATCTGAGCCCTATATCTTTTCCACTTCTCTACTCTTGTCTGCATACCTTGATATTATACTTGAAAATCTTTCTTAAGAAAGTTTTACCTCAACAACATTTTAGAAAGTGTTGAAGCCCTCTTTTAAACAATTTATAATGACTTCATCCTAGGAGGCTATAAAAATGGCTAGAAAAATCAGAGTTGATGCAGACGCATGCATCGGTTGTGGCGCTTGCGCAGGTGTCGCACCAGAAGTCTTCGAAATCAATGACGAAGGCAAGAGCATTGTCGTCGCAGATCCAGCAGAAGACGCAGTTGACGAACTCGTTGCAGTTTGCCCTGTCGCTGCTATCGTTGAAGACTAATTCTTCCAACAAGAAAAAACGCTCTCGGTTTCGAGAGCTTTTTCTTTTGCTTTAATCCTATTTCTTTTCGAATCTGAGCAACTTGTGAATGCTGCGGTACACGATGAATGTGACTGCAACGACAACAGTGTTCTTGATGAGGTTAAGTGGGATGACAGCAAGAATTCCATAACCCCACTTCCAATCTCCGAACGTTGAGATGATAGCTGGATTAGCAGCGTTGCACATTCCAATGATAGCGCCTTCTGGTAATCCCATGACGAACATGTAGAACGGAAGCATCACGTAGATATTGGAGAATAGAGCAATTACAACCTGGAGTACGAAAGAAATGGAAAGGCCAATCGCAACTCCTTTAAGGTTTCTTTGTCTTTTATAGACAATGGATGCAGGGATAACGAATGCGCAGGAGTAGACAAAGTCAGATAACTCACCGACAGCCAAAGTTGAGGTCATAGGCAACTTGATGATTGTCTTGATGAGGATAACTGCTGCAGCAGTCCATGGGCCATATGCAAAGCCAGCGATGAAGATTGGGATCTCATCGAAGTGCAATGCCAAAAAAGAAGGAAGGAAAGGAAGATGAATTTGGAAGATAGGAACGACATACAAAATCGTTGCAATTCCGCCAAAAGTTGCGGTTCTAGCAATCATTTTTGTCCAGTTCTTTTCTCCGGCAGGGAAGAAATGACCGTACAATTTGACTCCTAAAACGCAAAGGAGACCTAAAGCGATCAAGGCGATGATACTCTTGTAGTCTAACATAAATAAAACCCCCGTGTTTTAATGACCCAGGGGTTGTTCTTGCAAAAAGTTTTTTGACTTCTAACATCCGGACTTTCCGTTGGCGCTGGAATCTCACCAGTCTCATGCTCTTGCGAGCTCGCGGGCTATAACCGCCAGTCGACGAAACAATCGTCACCCTGAAGCACACAAATTATATAACTGTCCGTAAAAATAGCAAGACAGTATTATGCATCAGCAAAAATCGTCTCATCTCCATCCTCAAATTCATCAAACTTCTGGGAATTCAAGTAGGTTAATAATGGGGCTGATGTCGGAGTGTTTCTTTTGGTGAATTGAGTATATAGGTATTCGGTCTTATTAAGATCAACTCCCTCGCGAATTAATTGTTCTTTGGTAACTGGGAAATGGAGGTATTTCAATTCCTTTTCTGAATGAAGTTCGTCTTCAAGAAGAAGCATGAATAGATAGAAATAGTCCAGTATCCTTGAAGCGTCTATAAAATCATAACCATCACCTATTGCTAGGATGATTTCCTCGCAAATCGAAGAGTGTTTGTTATCAAAATCTCTCTCAGATTTGGCTTCTTTTATTGCCGGTATAGCTTTTTCTTTTATTAAAGAAACTATAGAAGAGAAAGCCTGCCCTTGCGGAATCATATCGGAAGGCAACGCTTCTCTAATCGCCTTTTTGATAATGACATCACGAGGGGTCGGCTCCGCCAAATCATGCAAGACGCTTGTTTTAAACGAAGAAATATATTCTCTAGTTGAAGGTTTTAAGAATGCTAATTCAGGAGCATCTTCAACCGGCCTTAAAGCGCCTTTCATGCCATATGAATCAAGCATCTTTGTAATTGTCTGAGAGAATTTGACGACCTCATTGTTCCACTTCATCTTTCTCTTTTCCTGTTTAGAGAACCTAGTCTCCTCGTCAGACATAAGAGAATCCGGGAAAATAGCAAAATTTCCTCTAAACATTTTCCCACCGATCAGGAATACGAAATCATTCGTCCTCAAAATCCCTTCAACATGAAGTTCAGAAGGGCATAAATTGAAGGCTTTCGAGACTTTATTGATATAATCCTCTACTGCCCTGAATGCATTTGGATTTAATTTATATGCATGACCATCTTGCTTTTCATCAACTACAACAAGATTCGTGTTTCTAACAGTGTAGATCGCATTTCTATACAAAGCATTAATTAAACAAGTCTCCTCTTTCTTGTCCTTGTTTAGAGTGGAGACTTGCATAGAAAACAATTCTATGTCTTTAAAAAGGTTCATATCTTTTTGAGCCTTTCGATAAATGCGTTCTTCTCTTCCTCTGATGAGAATGCGAATGAGACCGTGTTGTCATGGATGAGGACAACTTCTGAATCAAATTTCTCTTTGAGAATCTCATCATCTGGTTTATCAAGACTATTTGGATTAGCTAAAAGCTTTTTCGCCAACGCTTCAGCATCGCGGACAGATAATTTTGAATCGTGGATAAGAGAGACAGCAAGAAACTGATTCTTCTCCTCTAATGGTTCGATTGCTCTAGCGTGACCATAGGACAATTCGCCTCTTGAAACCTGTTGGAGAATTGAATCAGGAAGTTTAAGCAATCTCATGGTATTTGTAACCTGGGATCTGGATTGATGGGAGATTGTTGCTAGGTCGGCTTGGGAATAATCAAAGTCCTCGCTTAAACATTTGAAGACATAGGCAAATTCAACGATGCTGGAATCTTTCTGGTCACGGATATCGGCTAGCAGCATCAAAAGAGACTCCTCATCTCCCGCATCAATTACGTAACAAGGGACATCGTTATGTTTGAGGCGCCTGGCTGAATAATATCTTTTGCGGCCAAAAACAATTTCGTATCTAAGGCTGTTCTTTCTGACAATCAAAGGAACAAAAACGCCTTTTCTTGCAACGGATTCTGAGAATCTTTCAATGATTTCCGGTGCAATTTCCGCGTGTTTTGTAAAAGGGTTGTCATCGATCATGTAAAGCGGAATGCTTATTGGAGCGCGATTTGAAAACTCCTTCTCATAGGCAGAAATCGATCCGACTCTAGAGAACCTCTTAAACAATTCACTTTGTTTGGAAGGAAGTTTGTTGCGGCCCATATATTCCTCTATTTATAAGTGATGCTTTTGCATCTCTCCCCATGTTCGTGGGTATTTTTTATTCGTTGGTTTATCTTTTGTGATTATGATGTTATTTCGTTTTCCAGCATCATTTGGAAGTTCTTCTTCATTGATGAATGAGACTGAACAATTTAGTTTTCTTAACGCCTCTTTTGCCTCATCCAATTCTTCTGAGGCCTTGCTGCCCTTTAAAGCAAGGAATCTTCCATTTACTTTTAGGATTGGCATACCAAGTTCTAACAATAAATACAAAGGCGCGACTGCTCTAGCGGTGACTAGATCAAATCTTTCTCTAAAAGGTAGTTCCTCTCCTCTTTTATTCATGACCTTGACGTTCTTTAGACCCATTGCTTTAGCGGCTTCTTCTAAGAACACGGTTTTCTTTTTCGTCGAGTCAACGAGCGTAATCTTCCAGTGTGGTTTTGCAATCGCAAATACTAGACCCGGGAAACCTGCACCAGAACCTAAGTCACAGACTTCTAAAGAATCTTGCTTAATGTGCTTTAGAGCAAGTAGACAATCGTAGAAGTGTTTTTCAACAATCTCTTCATCATCAGTAATTGCGGTTAAATTAAATTTCTCATTCCATTCTTTTAGAAGAGCGCAGTACTGTTTGAAAGTGGCGATTTGTTGTTCGGACAAATCGAGATATGAAGATGTTAATTCTTTTAATGTTTCGTAGTTCATAGGACACCCATCTTTCTCAATGTTAATGCAAGAATTGTGATATCGGAAGGATTGATACCGGAGATACGGGAAGCTTGGCCGATAGTTCTAGGAGATACGGCTGCAAGTTTTTCTCTAGCTTCAAGAGC
>JAKSVD010000077.1 GCA_024408305.1 Bacilli bacterium
CTTGAACCCTAATTTTTCATGGAATTTTTCGCTGTCATTTGACAACCTCAAATCTTCCTCTTTTGGGCTTGCAATACATGCGTTCAAATTCAAAATTCCCATGTTTTTTAGCGATTTTTCAAGTGTTTCGTATAATTCTCTTCCAATCCCCTTGTTGCGTTGATTTTTGTCGATATAAATGGTTGTTTCGACTGACCAGTCATAGGCTTTTCTAGCTTTAAAAGTTGTTGCATATGCATACCCAACGATCTTTCCATTGTCTTCAGCTTTGATGTATGGGTATTTGGAAGAAATATTAACTATTCTCTCTTTGAACTCTTCTAGACTAGGCGTCTCGTATTCAAAAGACACAGCTGTTTGTTCAACGTAATATGAGTATATGTCCAGCAACTCTTGTGCATCATCTATTGTTACGCGTTTAATAATCATATTTTATCTCCGTCTCTAAATTATCATGGGACACACAAATTTCAATTCTTGTTTGTTTTGAATTTATAGCGCAAATGCCCGCATTATGCGAAAACGCAAGATAATCTATGCGTATAAGTGCTAATTGTCGTATTTGGTTTTTTTGTTTTGGCTAATAATTTTCATCAAGGTGCACGATTACATTAGATATGTAATTATCGTTCGGCCCAAAACCGGGCACCATAAACAAATAACAAATAGGTAAAAAGGAGAATCAAATGATTAATTTACCAAAAATTAAAGTCGGTATTGTTGCAGTATCGAGAGATTGCTTCCCTGAATCACTTTCTGTCAACAGAAGAAAAGCTTTAGTGGCAGCATACGCAAAGGCATACAACGTTGAAGATATCTACGAATGCCCAATCTGCATCGTTGAATCAGAAATTCACATGACTCAGGCTCTTGCAGACATCAAGGCTAACGGCTGCAACGCTCTCTGTGTCTATCTTGGAAACTTCGGTCCAGAAATTGCTGAAACATTATTAGCAAAGCATTTCGATGGACCAATCATGTTCTGCGCTGCTGCAGAAGAAAACATCGGAATCCTCTCATCAGATAGAGGTGACGCATATTGTGGTGTCCTCAACGCATCTTACAACTTAAAGCTTCGTAACGTTAAGGCATACATCCCTGAGAACCCAGTTGGTGATGCTGATGAATGTGCTAAGCTCATCCACGACTTCTTACCAATCGCAAGAACAATCTATGGTTTAAACAACCTTAAGATCATCTCATTTGGTCCAAGACCAACAAACTTCTTAGCATGTAACGCTCCAATCAAACAGCTTTACAACTTAGGCGTTGAAATTGAAGAGAATTCAGAACTCGATCTTTATGAATCATTCTTAAAGCACGCTAACGACCCACGTATCCCAGAAGTCGTTGCAGACATGGCTGCAGAACTTGGCGAAGGAAACAAGAAACCAGAAATCCTTCCAAAGCTCGCTCAGTATGAATTAACACTCCTTGACTGGATTGAAGGCCATAGAGGATATAGAAAATATGTCGCTATCGCAGGCAAGTGCTGGCCAGCATTCCAGACAATGTTCGGATGTGTCCCATGCTATGTTAACTCACGTTTAACAGGTAGAGGCATCCCAGTATCATGCGAAGTCGATATCTACGGCGCATTATCAGAATTCATCGGAACATGCGTTTCAGAAGATATCGTCACATTACTCGACATCAACAACACAGTTCCAAAGGATCTCTATTCAGCAGACATCGAAAAGCAGTTTGGCTACAAGCTCTCTGATACATTCATGGGCTTCCACTGCGGAAATACATGCACAAAGCTCCTCTGCAAGCCAGAGATGAGATATCAGAAGATCATGGCACGCAGCCTTCCAGTTGAAGTTACACAGGGAACTCTTGAAGGCGACATCAAGCCAGGTGACATCACCTTCTTCAGACTCCAGTGCACATCAGACAACCACCTCTATGCATATGCTGCACAGGGTGAAGTCTTACCAGTTGCAACACATTCATTCGGTTCAATCGGTGTCTTCGCAATCAAAGAGATGGGCAGATTCTATCGCCACGTCTTAATTGAAAACGGATTCCCACACCACGGTGCTGTTGCATTCGGACACCACGGAAAGGCTATCTTCGAAGTCTTCAAGTACTTAGGTGCTGAAAAGATTGGTTACAACCAGCCAGCAAGCCTTCCATACGCAACAGAAAACCCATTCTAGGATTAGAAAATGAAGATTTATTCAGTCTACGATCCAGAATTTAGAGAATACGGCGCTATCTTGGGCGGTGATTGGTCAGAATTGGTCAAAATCATCGCTACCAAAGAATGCCCTGACGGCGTTACTTATGTTCCTAGTGATGCTGATTTAGAGGCCGCAGAAGCCGCAAAATCAATGTCAAGGGACATCTATGGCGATATGCCAATCCAATTGGGTTATTGCAATGGCCATAACAAGATGCTCAATTGCTTAGAATATCACCGTGATTCAGAGGTCAACCTCTCAAACGATGAATTCATCCTCATGCTTGCAAGAAAAGCCGATATCATCGACGGCAAACTTGACACAGCAACAGTAAAATCATTCAAGGTTCCTGCTGGTGTTGCAGTCGAGGTCTATGCAACAACCCTCCACTATGCTCCATGCGGAGTTGATGGAAAGGGATTTAGAGTAATCGTTGTTCTTCCAAAGGGAACCAATGTCGCTCCACTTAAATCAGACATTGAACCAGCACTCTGGATGACAAACAAATGGCTTCTCGCACACAAGGATACAAGCGAAGCTGCTTCTGGGGCTTACGTTGGTCTTGTAGGCGAAAACCTCTCACTCTAATAACAAACGCTAGTTAAGTGGGCACCTTAGTGTCCACTTTTTCTTTTGGCATAAGAAAAACCGAGCCGTTTTATAGCTCGGTTAAATTCTTATTTTGAATAGATATCGATATAGTCGAAGTTTGTGCAAGTGCTCTTGGTTGTGAATTTGATTTCATTTGCACCGGCCTTCATATTTGCCATGCCGATGTTAACGCTTGTCCACTTGTGATAATCAGCACCTTCGATGGAAGATGAGAGAACTTCTTCTTCAGGTGTAATTTCAGTGCCATTAACAGTGATGGTGAAGAAGTCAGATATCTTATAGTCCTGATTAGCTCTCGCAGATAAGCCTGCTGTTAACAAGACGTCGCCAGCTTTAGCAGCGTTATAAGTGAATGTCATGGATCTATTAGCGCCGCCATCGAGATCGCCTACATATTTGTCACCAGATGCACCATCATTTGCTTTGGTTTTGATGGTTCCTCCAGAAACAACAGAATTTTCAGCTTCTAATCTAGTTTTTGTTGCACCTTGTTTATATGCGTTGTAATCAACTGCTGCTTTTGATTCAGAACCGAATTGTGTTTCAAGATATGCGACACGCTTATTGAACCAGTCCTTCATCTGAGCGCTTGTTTCTGTGTGAGTCTTGAGCGCCTGGACATCTCTTCTAACCTCGAAGCTTGTCTCTGGGTTAGAACCGATGGTACGTGGCCACTTCTCGAAGTTCTTGTTGTATTCAGCTGCATAAGCAGTTGTAAATTCGGAGATCATGTCATTTGCTCTCTCGAACAATTTAGTTTCCTTTGCTTTTGCCCACTTCTCCTTAACTCTATTCTGGAAGAATGGAAGCTTTGGAAGCATTGATAACCACATGTTGGTTGATTTGGCTGCATATAATCCCTGAGCGTTTTCAACTGTGTTCTGTCTAATACCAAATGTTGTATCGAAGTCCCATGGGCAGTTGCATGTCATGAGCTTATTGCCGTTTGCAGACATATCTAACGATAAATAGAAGGATGAATAACCGATGTCTGGATCGCAGCTTAATTCGCCTAAAATGTATGCTGCAACGAATGAATCGATATCGATGGTCTTTGCCAAACACTTCTCAACATCTGTTTCAGTTGAATCCACGACCTTTTCATCAACGATTTCCTGTAATTTATTGTTGAAGCATGCGTTATACAATATTGTATATGTGCTTTCAACACGGTTCTTGATGAATGGGATCTGAGTTGTTGGGTTTGTGATATCACTTCCGATTGTGTAGCCTCTTTCGATATAGCCATTTGGCTTATCGCCGAACTGCTGTCCACCGTGATAATAACTAATTGCCTTAGGCATGTAATTAACTTCGAATGTTGGGTCGCCATCTGGTCCTTCTTCAACATAATAGTGATCCAATTCGAATAAGTAACCGATGTCTGTTCCTTCGTATCCAGTGCCTGGAGCATATGCCTCAACTCTTCCTGGCTTTGCTTCTTTTTGTTCAGCAAGGATGTATAAGCCCCAATATGTATCATTTAAATAGAGGTGGATTGGGGTGAAGTCAGATGCGAAGAGCTTTTCGTCCATAAGGTTTCTTCCAAGATAGAAACCAAGGGAATTTCTAAGCATAGAAACGTCCTTTGTATCCGCAAGGAGAACCCACTTTTTGAATTTCTTGCCCTGGTTTAAACCAAACATGTTGGTTGAGCTTTCAAATTTAATTCTGAATGGTTTCTTCTGATAATTAGTTGTGTAGTTTCCACGAACTTTCATTGCTGCAACAGCATTTGTGATTGAGTATTTTGTTGCACAGTTCTTTGTGGTAATTGTTCCTGATACTTCAGGCTTATCTGTATCTTTTCTTGGTTCAGTTGCCCAGTTTAGACCTGCATCTGTTTTAAATCTAATCTCAGGTGCGCTTTTGAAAATCTGATAATCTCTTCCGTTTCCATATGGAGATTCGATTGATGACCAGTCAAATGTTGGATTAAATCCGGAAGTCTGAGGTTGGCTGCTAGATGCTGGTTTTGATGAACTAGAAGCAGGCTTTGATGAGCTGCTTGTTGGTCCATTTGAAGATGGAATATCCTGCTTGCTGCTGGTTGCAGGTGCCTGAGAACTTGATGTCTCTTCAGGTGCCTTGCTTGAGTCAGTTGGTGTTACGGTTTGTCCACATGCCGCTAACATAGCTACTGCCGAGGACAACGCTAAAAGCTTGTTAAATTTCATAATTACCTCTCCTTTTTATCCCTTTTCAACTTGGTTAGGTATTATTTGGTGTTATTAGGATAGTGTATTCCAGTAGGCATAACAAACTTAATGTTTTGTTAAAACATATGACTTTTTTGCGATATTTCTCAATTCTAGATGTCAGGCGTCAATTTCAGACTAACGTTTTGTTTCTTAAAAGAACAAAAAGTATATAGATTTTAGTGACAATTCTAAACAAATCGAAAAACGTGGATATAAAAACACATCCGCTTATGAAAACGTCTCTTTTTGCTAGATTGATTATCTATCCCAACGAATTCTATGGCAGTTCGACACTAAACTTTAAATTTTGCATTGTAGAATGCGTCATATGCAGGCTTTTTCTGGAATTTTGTATCGAACAAGAGAGGGAATTCATCAGGGCGCCAAGAATAATTGTCAGAGACTCCCCAAAGGACAATTGCATTAATTTTAGCTTCTCCGTTCTTATGTGCCTGTAATATCTTGGTAACTAGTGTGCCGTATGCGGATTGCTGCTTTTCGTAACTCTCTTTCGTCGTATCAGAAATACCAATGTCTAATTCTGTAATCTGACACTTAAGACCTTTGCTATAGATCATTTTTGCGTCCTTGATAATGGTATCCATATTTGCAGAAGAGATTAAATGACCCTGTATGCCTAGTCCATCGACAAGTTTTTCATCAATCGCCTTCTTTAAGAGGGTGTTTAGAGCGTAAGAACAATTATTCGACACAAAATCGTATGAATAATCATTGTAGTAGAGGTCTTGGTAAGGTTTCTTATATTTATGAGCAGATTTCATTGCGTAATAAACGTATTCGCTGCCGAGTGTGTCATACCATTTATTGTTGTTTTTCCTGACGGTTCCATAATCGATGGCTTCGTTTGCAACGTCAATCGCATAGACAAGACCTGGCCATTTATCGTTGATTGCGTTAAGGGACTCTCTCATAAAGTTATCTAATCGTCTTAACATCAATTCTTTAGAGGCCAATTTGCCATTGGATGTGTAATCTTCAGTAAAGAACCAAGAAGGTGTCTGGTTGTGCCAAACAAAGGTATGGTGGCGAACCATGATGTGATTTGATTCGGCGAAATTATAAATGGAGTCGAGTGAACTGGTCTTAACGGCCACAGCGGATGGATTGCTTTTTGCTAACTGCTGGCATTTGCTCTGATCTAGCATATGCTCAGGCTTACCTTCATTTTCCGCAGTAACAGAATTGAAGTGATCCAAAGTCAGATTTTTTAGGTTATTGTTCGAAATTGCATACGATGATAGACATGTGCCGATTTTAAAATCGTCTTCGTACAGTTTGTATAAACTCTCTTTCTTAGGTTCTCGACGCATCGTCACAGTCGGAGTACCGATTGTAATTTCAACATCATCAACAAGAAAACCTGCCGATTTTGTAGGATCACTAACGTTATAAATAAGCTTTAATGCCTTGAAATCATCAACAGAATCATAGGAAACGGTGATTCTTTTCCACGTGTTTTCTCCATCTTTTCCAATTTCTATTGTTTGGCCGTATATCTCATCAGCGTAATTTGTGGAGAGTGCCTGAAGCTGGAATGAATCAACATTTCCACCTTCAACAACATAAACATATAAAGAAATGATATATCCGTTTTTAATGTCATTTTTTGATAAGAAAGGGTTGTTACGTAAGTTTGATGTAATGTAACCCGTCTTATCATGGCCAGGGAATAAATCAAAAGAGAGGCAGCAACGGTCGTCGCGTCCAAGCAAGGTGAACAATTCTCTATTACCTCTTCCGTGCTCGTAATCATTAGGTGTATCTAATGGGAAAATCCCATAATCGCTATTTGATGACCACTTTTTGATTACATCGCCAACACCAGGTTCTTTATTTTCAACAATCGATGACGATGTTTCTTCAATGGAGGATGAAATATTAGACGACTCGATTTCACTAGAAGAAGATTCAGGTAACGAAAATGAGACAGAAGACTCCGAAGCAGGGATAGAAGATTCGACACTACTTGTTTCAACACCACAACCGACAAGCGAAAAAGAGACCGATAAAACAATAGCGGCGATGTTAAATGCATGTCTATATTTCATATAAGATTCCTTATCTGCATTAGTGTAACTTAAATATGTTCAAGAAGGAAACAAATATGCGATTCGTGTTTGTTAAATAGCGTCCAAGAAAGAGATAAGGTCTTTAAATGAACCCCTTGGTCCATCGTGATGATATTTCTCGCTTGGAATTAGACAATCTGTGACGAGATAACACTCAATACCAACCTGTGAGCAACTCCAGGCGTCTTCGTATTCATCATTGCCTATCATTAAGCATT
>JAKSVD010000078.1 GCA_024408305.1 Bacilli bacterium
AGTCGATGACTGCGTCGAGCATTAACTGAACGTTCTTGTTCTTGAATGCTGTACCGCAGAGGACTGGGAAGAACTTACCTGCGATTGTTGCCTCACGGATTGTTGTCTTTAAGAGGTCAACTGGGATTTCGTCGCCCTGGCCTTCGAGGACCATCATCATGATGTCATCGTTGAAGCCTGCGAGTGCTTCGAGAAGCTGCTCACGATAAGCCATTGCCTTATCCTTGAGTTCTTCTGGGCATGGTCCCTTGATACCCATACATTCTTTTGTTCCGTCGAATGTTGTTGCTTCCATTGTTAAGAGGTCAACAGCACCGATGAACTGTGATTCCTTGCCGATTGGGCACTGGATTGGAGCATGGCAAACGCCAAGTCTCTCTTTGATTGTGTTTAAGCAGAGGTCGAAGTCAGCGCCGATAGCGTCCATCTTATTACAGAAGATGATACGTGGGACGTTGTACTTGTCAGCCTGTCTCCAGACTGTTTCTGTCTGTGGTTCGATACCGTTCTTTGAGTCAAGAACTGTAACTGCGCCGTCAAGGACACGGAGTGAACGTTCAACTTCAACTGTGAAGTCGACGTGTCCAGGAGTGTCGATGATGTTTAAACGGTGGCCTTTCCAGAAGCAGGTTGTAGCTGAGGAAGTAATTGTAATACCTCTCTCCTGTTCCTGTGCCATCCAGTCCATGGTAGCTGCGCCTTCATGGACTTCGCCGATCTTGTGGGTACGGCCGGTGTAATAGAGAATACGCTCTGATGTGGTTGTCTTACCAGCATCAATGTGAGCCATGATACCAATATTACGAGTGTGAGGGAGATCGTATGTCTCGGATTCAACGATTGTATCTTCTGCCATTGCTTTCTCCTCCTAAAATTACCAACGATAATGTGCGTAAGCTTTGTTAGCTTCTGCCATTTTGTGGACGTCTTCTTTCTTCTTGACTGAAGCGCCTGTTCCGTTAGCTGCATCGATGATTTCTGCTGCTAACTTCTCTTCCATTGTCTTCTCACCTCTTAAACGTGAGTATGTGACTAACCATCTGAGGCCAAGTGTCTGTTTTCTTTCTGGAGAAACTTCGACTGGGACCTGATAGTTTGCAGCGCCAATTCTACGAACCTTTAATTCGACATCAGGCATGATGTTGTTGATTGCTGTTGCGAATACGTCCATTGCTGGCTTCTGAGTCTTTGCTTCGATGATTCCGAATGCGCCATAGATGATGCCCTGAGATGTGCCTCTCTTGCCATCATACATAACACGGTTGATCAATCTTGCGACCAATTTTGAATTGTAAATTGGATCTGGGAGAACGTCTCTCTTTTCGATTTTGCCTTTACGTGACATGTTTATTCTCCTTTCCTATTACTTGCTCTCTTTTGGCTTCTTTGTGCCATAGAGTGATCTGCCCTGTCTACGCTTTTCGATACCTGCGCAGTCGAGGGTTCCACGGATGATGTGGTAACGGACACCTGGAAGGTCTTTAACACGTCCGCCACGGATCATGACCGTTGAGTGCTCCTGAAGGTTGTGGCCTTCACCGCCGATATAAGCAGTGACTTCCATGCCGTTTGATAAACGAACACGAGCGTACTTTCTAAGAGCTGAGTTAGGTTTCTTTGGTGTCATTGTGCCGACACGAGTGCAAACGCCTCTTTTTTGAGCAGAAGGCTGGCTGCTTGCCTTTTTAGTAAGGCTGTTCCATCTCTTGCCGAGAGCTGGGGTTGTTGACTTCTTAACTGGAGTTTCACGTCCCTGTCTGACAAGCTGATTAATTGTTGGCATACTTTTTCTCCTTTGCCGATTTCTAAACAGCTGATACGTAACAAAATGGCGGGATAACCGCCTCTTACGACCGGGGAGAAGTTTATAAGATAAAAATACTTGTGTCAACAACATAATTTAATAAATTAACATCGAACTTTTTTGGTTTTCGACACACCGGGTTATGTGTTATTCAAAAACACTGATTTTTTTATTCAGTTTTGGTAATTTTATATTTCAATGATTATTTTTAAGTTTGTGCATAGTGCACACCGGGAATTGTGTATTCCTACGTGTACGCACGCGTACAAATATATTTATAAGATAATCACGTGTGCGTGCTATAATCTAATCATGCGTTTAGATAAGTATTTAGCAAACTCTGGAGTTGGCTCAAGAAAAGAAGTTAAGATTTTGATTCGCAAGAAAAGGATTAGCGTTGATGGCGTTATTGCGAAGAGTGATTCCATTGACATCAAAGAAGGTATTAACCATGTCTATTTAGACGGTGAAGAAATCATCTATAAAGAGTTTTATTATGTCTTATTGAATAAACCTCAGGGATATATTTCATCGGTTGAACCAGGAGTGTATCCTCCGGTCACAGATTTAATTCCGGAATATGCCTTTGCTAATCTCTTTCCGGTCGGAAGATTAGATGTTGATACAACTGGCACACTACTACTCACTAACGACGGAGAATTATGTCATCAGTTACTCGCGCCAAAATATCATGTCGATAAAACATATTATGTAGAGGTCGATGGAAAGATGAGTGATAAACTCATCAAGGCATTCAAAGAGGGAATCATGATGGATGGCGAATTAACCCTTCCAGGTGATTTGGTTATCTTAAGCGAACACGCCGGAGAATTAACCATTCATCAAGGCAAATTCCATCAGGTCAAAAGGATGTTCAAGCATTTCGGCCTCAATGTCACTAAATTAGATAGAAAAACGTTCGCTTTCCTTAATCACGAGGATCTAGAGCTCGGTGAATATAGAGAATTAAGCTTAGAGGAAGAAAACGCCTTAAAAAACCTAGTTAAACACTAATATTTATAAATTACATGTAAGAAACGATAAGGCCGTTCTTTTCTGCATAAAACGAACATAGACCACGACACTCATTAAGCAAAACAGTGATACTTGGGAAGGCTTCTAATATCTTATCTTTTACTTTTGTTGCAGTAATAATGTTCTTCGCATGATGGATAACGACCTTGGAAACCTTATCTAATCTTGTAGACATATCTTCCACTATGGCTTTTAATACGCCTTTGGTGCCGAATGCAAGACCTTTGATTTTAATTGTGCCTTCGTCGCTAGCAATACCAACTCCCCATAGATGGAGTTTTCCAGCAACAAACCCAGCAATTTTATTCATTCGTCCGTTTTTTACAAGGTTATCGAAAGAACAAAGGGTGAATATTGTCTTAATTGATAAGATATTTGCGTTGATTTCATCGGCGATTTCTAAAGCGTCTAATCCTTTTTCCTTCAATTCGCATATGTTATCGATGATTAATTCCATTGCAGGTCCAGTGGATCGTGAATCGATAATTCCGATTTTTTTATCTGGTTCCTCTGCTAAAACGAGTTGTTTTGCCGCTAAGGCACTGTTGATAGAGCCTGAAAGATTGGATGAAATGGTTATCGCGATGACATCCCCTTCTTTTTTAAATTCGTCATACCAGCTTTGGGTGCTTGGACAACCGGTTCTACTTGCTTCCTTGTTGCTAACCATATCGTCCATTAAGACTCCACAGTCAATATTCTCATCATCGATATAATCAGTTTTTCCGACGGAAATAACGAACGGCACTGTTGAAAATGAAATATCATTCTTCTCTTCTTTTAAAGAGAATAGGTTGATGCTTGAATCTGAAACGATATTAAGTGTCATAAGTACCTCCACTATTATCAAACATAATATATGAAAGTGATGAAGTCGTAAACTTGATATGAGGCATATAGCATTTTTGTGTCGTTAAAAATTTTTGTCTTCATAGATGTAATTATCGCTTGCCGATAACAAAACATGTTCAACATACCACCCGATTAAATAGTTTGGCTCAATAATATCTTTCCAATAGCATTAAGGCCTGATGAAACGGTAAATTCCAAGACTTATCTTATAAATGATGGCGTTACAGTCAAACCATTTCTCTCCCAATCAAACCCACTGCTCGAGGCCGCATAGAAGATTGATTGAAAGGTTATAAACAGGGGGCAAGTTCAGTAACTGTGATACCCAGCTTACAGATTATTTTACAGCTAATCTAGCATTTAAAAAATCGTTAAATAATTTCGCTGAATCAAATTGAAAGCCTTTTATTACCTCGGTTTTTTTTGATAATTCATTTAGCACACTTTTAACAGATTTTTTGGACATAAAATGCAATCCGAATCTAAACTTTTTTCCTTTTTTATTGGTAATAACCAAATAAGGTATTGGTCTAGGCAATAAAGCAGATTGTCCCTTAGAATTCTTTTTTAGTGGAACTATTTCAACATTGACGATATCAACATAATTAATGGAAGTGGGATATTGCAGCTTTTCTCGACCGTATCTTATATCACCACAAACGCATATCTTTTCAACATCAAGACAAATATTGCCAATCAAAAACGTTAATTCAACATAAACAAACAGCATACTTCCCAAGTAATAAACAATCGATATAAACAAAAGAATCGTTTTAAAATCTCCCTGAATAAAATCATTAATTATTTCTCTTGTAGTTAAAATCGCGAAATAAAGACCAGTAAAAACGAATAAAAGCGTAATTATTTGAAGTATAACTGAATCAATTGAAAAGCGAAAAAATCTCCTTACCATGAAAAGCAACCTCCTATTATTCTAGCAAAATCGTCGTTAATATCAAAAGCGTCCATCAACCCACTAACAAAAGAACCAATTAAATTACCTGTTAAATTGTATGTTAGCATTTTCGAAAAGGTGTTATATGAAATTTTTGAAATTGTACCATTATGAAATTTTGTAACAATTTATTTAGATATTGCAGAATACGAATTTCTGCCTGAATTTAGTCCTAGTATTTTAATTGCATTTGTCAATCCAGTTGCATTGTCATGCCATTGTTCATAATCATAGATTGCGACTTGTTGTGTAGCTATAGCTCCCATGTGAATAATATACATTAATAATCATATTATTTTAATATGTACATCAATCATCTCGATATGAAAAAGGCCACTGCTTTCGCAATGGCCTAGTCTTTGAAGTTTATTAGTCTTCTGTTGGGATGTTCTTGTCGTGAGCTTCTCTATACTGAGCCTTGACTGCATCCATGTGGCCTTTGACTGTGAAGTCTTTGACTCTTTCTGCTTCTTCAGCGAATGAGAGGAGACCATTACCAGCTGGAATGAGCTTACCAGTGATGACGTTTTCCTTAAGACCGTGGAGTGGGTCAAGCTTAGCCTTGATTGCTGCATCTGTGAGGACGCGTGTTGTTTCCTGGAAGGATGCTGCTGAGAGGAATGACTCTGTTTCAAGAGCAGCCTTAGTGATACCTAAGACGAGTGGGTGACCAAGAGCTGGACGCTTACCAGCGAGGAGAGCTTCCTGGTTCTCTGCTGTGAATCTATCTGAGTCGACTCTTGTTCCTGGGAGCAAGTTGGTGTCGCCTCCATCGATGATGATCATCTTGCGGAGCATCTGACGGATGATGACTTCAAGGTGCTTATCGGAAATTCCGATACCCTGAGCGGCATAAACCTTCTGGATTTCCTTGATCATATAGACTTCGACCTTCTCGACGTCTGAAACTTCGAGTAATGCCTTAGGATTGATTGCACCTTCGGTGATCTTTCCGCCTGCATCGACGTGGTCGCCTTCTGAGACACGTAATCTAGCGCCGTAAGGAGTCATGTATTCTCTGACTTCTCTAGTTGATGATTCAACAGTTGAAGCAGCGTCTGATTCAACGACGACTTTATAACGTGTGCCGTCCTGTTCGATGGACTTGATTGTACCTGAGATTTCTGAGATCTGAGCTTCGCCCTTTGGATTACGTGCTTCGACTAATTCCTGAACACGTGGAAGACCCTGAGTAATATCAGAACCTGCCATACCACCAGTGTGGAAGACTCGCATGGTTAACTGTGTACCTGGTTCACCGATTGACTGAGCTGCCATAATACCGACTGCTTCGCCGATCTGGACCAATCTACCTGTTGCCATGTTACGTCCGTAACAGTGCTGGCAAACACCGCTTCTTGTCTGACAGGTGAAGAGAGTTCTGATCTCGACTTCCTTGATTCCTGCCTTAACGACCTTAGCAGCGTCTTCGTCGCTCATCATGACGTTGCCTGGAACGATGACTTCACCAGTTGTTGGGTTGATGATGTCGTGCATACTGAATCGTCCGACTAAACGATCCTGGAGCTTTGTGATGACTGTATCACGAGCTGTATCGCGGATTTCACGGACTTTGAAGCCTCTATCGCATCCGCAGTCGACTTCACGGACGACGACGTCCTGAGCAACGTCAACAAGTCTTCTTGTTAAGTAGCCTGAGTCTGCTGTCTTAAGAGCGGTATCAGCTGAACCCTTACGGGCACCGTGTGTGTTAATGAAGAACTCTGAAACTTCAAGTCCTTCACGATAGGAGTTATGAATTGGTAATTCGATTGTTTCGTTCTTTGGGTTGTTGACGCAGCCTTTCATACCGATTAACTGCATGAAGTTATCAACAGATCCACGAGCACCTGAGTCAGACATAATAACGAGTGGGTTACGCTTGTCGACTTTAAGGTATCCTGCAACGACCTTCTTGATGTCTTCTCTAACACCGTCCCAAACCTTAACGACTGAATCATGTCTTTCCTTATCGGAGATGAGACCTTCGATTTCGTAGAGTTCATTGATCTTGTCGACTCTAGCCTGACCGTTCTTATAGATGTCCTCTTTTTCATCAAGTGTCTTAATGTCTGAGAGAGCGACGGTGACTGAAGAGATGGTTGAGTATTTGAATCCCTGATCTTTGATCTTGTCAAGGATAGCGGATGTCTTTGATGGTGACATCTTTGTGTCATCTGGGTTAGACATATCGTATCTATGGAAGATAGCGTCGATAATCTTTCCTAAGCCCTTCTTCTTGATTGGGGTTCTTAATGGGTTGATTGCAATATATGCCTTGAGGTTTGTGCCCTTTGGAGCAAATGGCCAATCTGTTGCGATCTTAGCGCCTGCAGCAACTGTGTCGCCAACAGCAACTTTGATCTTCCAGAATGATGGAACATAGTGAGCCTTACCAGCGATGACGATGTTCTTCTGGACTGAATATTCATAGCCGTCTTCGTTGACGATGACGTCTTCGATTGCTTCAACCTTACCTGCAACAGTTGCAAGATAAGGATCAGCTTCAGAGTTAACGTAGCCGAAATCATCTGGGAAGATTTCATTGAATAAGACCTTACCGACTGTTGTGAGGACGTAA
>JAKSVD010000079.1 GCA_024408305.1 Bacilli bacterium
TGAAGTGGTTAACACAACCGGCTGTGAACCGGTCACTCGCGAGTTCAAGTCTCGTCAATCGCCCCATTCTCGAATGCATGGTCCGTTAAAACGGGCCTTTCTTTTTTCTAGTTTATTAAATAACTTAGTCTATAATATACCAGGCTCTAGAGTCTCTTAGAGACTAAGTCTAGATTATCGCGATAAGGAGAATCTTCGTCGCTTGACGTTGATTGTTAATGAAACATTATGGAAGAGAACAAAAAGAAAATTGTCGTCCCAAGCGAAGTAATATATCTTCTTCATTTGTTGATATTGTCATTTTCTGTCGCTCTATGCGCATCAAGTAATCTCGGTCTTTCGATGATTGCTTCTCCTGCCTTTATTATTTCAGAAAAGATTTCCTGGCTTACATTTGGGCAAGCGGAATATATCGTCCAGGGCATTCTCTTTATTCTCATGTGCATATTTATCAGAAAATTCAGACCTATTTTCTTGATGGCTTTCTTATCATGCCTAATTTACGGAGTCATGTTGGATCTTTGGAGATTGATTCCGATATTCTCGTCTTCACACAATCCTGAAGAGTGGGATATGTGGCTCAGAATTTTAATATTCGCCTCCTCCTTAATTATCACTTCATTTTCCGTCATGCTTGCATTTAAGACGTACATTTACCCTTGTGTCGTAGATTTTGTAGTCACAGCGATTGTTAAGAGATACAACTGGAAATTATCAATTGTCAAATGGAGCTATGATGGATTTATGCTTCTCGTTAGCGTTGTTCTTTCGTGGGCATTGTTTGGCGGATGGGTTGGAGTTGGCTTTGGAACGCTGGCCGCCGCAATTATTAACGGTCCTGTTATTGGATTCTTCTCAAGGATGTATGATAAGTTCTTTGTCTCAAAACCTCTTTTCCCTAAAGCTGAAGAGTATTTAAACCGTTAAGTTCATCTTATTGTTATAAATAAAGTCGGAGTCGTTTTATGAAAAAGTGCTTACCTTTGTTATTCGTTGCCTTAATCTCAACTTTTTCCTGCGCTAGAAAGGCGGAAAGCATTACATCTGGTATTTCTTCATCTGGCCAAGAAGTTTCCTCAAAAGAGAGTGAAATGAGTCAATTTGATGATTCTTCTTCTATCGACATTGATATATCATCGCCCTCTCAGCCTTCTATAAATTCCAGTGTTGATAATTCCGAGATTAAAACGAAAACAGTTCCATTCTTTAATGAGAAAGTTGCAGTGGATTTATCAACTAATTCGAATGCTTTTGAAGAAGTTGCTTCCTCCTTCGGCGATATTCTCAAAAATATGAGCGTTGATAAAGTTTATCAGGATAATGATGGAGTTAAGATCGGTTCTTCTAAAGCCGGCGGAGAATGGATACTTAACTTTAAATATCAAATCCAAAGCGTTAGATATACGCTAAGACCATATTCAAAAGTCGTGAACTATCCATCAACTTATGTTTCTACGGACACCCTGGAATATTCTATTAACGATGTGGCGATGAATATCGCAGGAAGCAACGAAGGTACTGAACTTGCCCCATTTCTTGAATATTCAATGGATGTTAATTCCAATACTCTAGACATTAAAACTATATCAGGTAGAGCTGTATTCGGAATGATGGAACTAAGCTATTTAGAGTAAGACTTAATAAAATAGGCTTTCCGGCCTATTTTTTATTCATCTAAGAAAATGAATGTAACGACACTTGTATCTAGTAAGAAATTGTTATATTCATCAATGTCGATTTCTAGGAACTCTTCAAAAGATCCGTGATATGTAACCTCAACAATTTGGCCACAGTTTCTAAATGCGCCATCACCGATTTTCTTGATTGATTTAGGTATTTCAATATATTTGAGTCTGCTTGCGTTTGTAAATGAGTTTGCGGTTATCTCGCTGAGACCGTTTCCGAAGATTGCTTCCTCTATAGAAATACACCCTCTAAAAGCGTATTCTCCGATGGAAGTGACATTATCTGGGATCGTTATCGCTTTTAATTCAGACTGGTCCTCAAAAGCATTATTTTGAATTGTTCTTAATTCGTTGCCTAAATCGATTGTTTCGATAAAAAGACCATCAAATGCATGATATCCGATTGAAGAGACAATTCGTCCATCGTACATTGCAGGCACAACAATATTTTTATCAGTGCACGATCCGTGTCCTACAATCTCATATGTGTTATCTTCCAACAGTCTATATTCAAGCCCTTTGGATGCGTTTGGATCTTCTTTATCGATTTCAATCTCACTAATCGAAGAAGACATAGAGGAGCTCATATTCGATGATAAGTGCTCTCTGCTGCTAGAGGATGTCACAGTTGATGAACTCGAGATTGGTGTTGAACTTGCTTCTGGTTCAGATGAACTATTGTGGCTTGTTTGGCTGCTTGATGAGGAACTGAATGTACTGGTGCTTGAAGTTATTGAGTTGTTTGAACTGAATGTAGAGCTCTTGGATGATGGCTTAGATGAAACGATTGAACTTGATTCAGTTACTGAGCTGCTTTGACTACTTGAATCATAAACTGAAGAGCTATATGAAATTTCTAAAATTGTGGATTGTGATGCCTCATTATTTTGGCTGCCCATTGATGATGCGATTGTATTGTTCGAACAAGAAACAGCAACCATAGTTGAGAGCAAGCTTACGAGTCTAATAATTTTCTTTGCCATAGAATCATTTTAGATTACAAACATGGAAAAGTAGACTCCATTTGAAAAATTGATTGATAGGCTGACAAATTGCCATAGAAGCAGTGCCAATATACGCTTTTTGCGAATATTTTGAGCAAAGAGATGCAGTAAGTTGGCTATCAGGTAATAGAAGATAAAGAAAAAAGACTGCCATTAACGACAAGTTAGTGACAGTCAGTTTTATTGGATTAACGTCTCTTCCTAGATGAAGATGAACTTGATGAAGTATGGTGGATAACTCTTCTCTTTGAATAGAGGAAGATGTCTCTGTTGACTCTCAAACCAAAGCTTCCAGATCTAAGATAATTTGCCGCTCCGTTTTGATAAACGAATCCTTTAAGTGCTTTCTTGTGATGTCTGCAGAAGAAGACCGGGACAAGTATTGCAACTAAGAGAGCAAACAATGCAAAGACGAAATATTTAACTGGGTCAAAGTCGCTATCGGTTGCTCCGATAATTGCGACGAGTCCGCCTAAGACTGCTGCGATTCCGCCAAATAGGCCAAACCACCAGCCCCAATATGCAGCTTTGCTCATTGGTAGGTCGCCTTTGATTTTGCCTGTATCAGCGTTGACTGCAAATGTGAATCTCTGGTCTTTCCAGAGAGTTGTCATGATCCAAATTGGATAGAATGCATAGTGCGCATCGGTTCTCAAGAAGTTCAATGCCGTTTCCTTAACGCCGACATTTTTGTATTTGTGGCTTATGGTTGTAGCAAATTGATTAACTGTTCCCTGTCTAATTCTCTCAGTAGCACGCGGCTTAGCAGATTCACTATCAACATCGAACATGTCTGCCATGTAGCCTGTGAGGTAGAGCGGAGAGAACTGCTTTGAATCGTTGCTGAAGTCAAATGGCTCAATTGATTCCATCATGTCATCAGCTAATTTCTGAGAAGCATCGACTGGAACGTGATCAAAACCGATCTTACCTTCTCTAACGAGATTGTAGTATCTGGTAATGATGATTTCATCATCGCCTCTGCGGCGTCTTTCTTCGGTTTCGCCCTTGAAGACGACACGTCCGTCGACGTCTGCATCAAATAGCCAATATGGAACGTAAAGACCTTTGATTTCCTCAACGGTATTCATTGTCTTGAATGAACGTGGGAGGAACAATTTACCTTTTAGGTAACCGTTTAATGATTCTGCAGCCTCTTCCTTTGTCTTCTTGAATGGAATTACGTATTCAGGCTTGTATCCGCCTGTGACGTGTCCCTTAATGATGACTGGTGCGTTACAGTATGGACATGCAGTAGCTGCGGTAGTGGATTCGGTTACGATTTCACCGCCACATGAGTCACAGTGATAGACGTCTAAGCCTTTGGCTTCTTCGTCAGACCAGATTTCATGGTCGATGTTATCCCATTCTGTGTTTTCTTTAACAGCGCTAGCAGCATCAGATTTTAGTTCTTCGAAAACGGAGACATCGAATTCAGAGTCGCAATATGGGCACTTGATATTCTGTGAACTTAAATCGAATTCTAACGATCCGTCACAGCAAGGGCACTTGTACTCGTGTATTTTACTCATGGTTATTACTTAACGATGTCTTTATCGTCGAATAAGTCACCGCATTCTGGGCAGAATTTTGGTGGGTTGTGTGGATCTGCTGGCTCCCATCCGCACTTATCACATTTATAAAGTGGTGCACCTTCTGGTTTCTTTGTTCCGCATTCTGGGCAGAACTTGCCTGTTGCGGTTGCTCCGCATGTTGGGCACTTCCATGTTCCTGATGGCTCGGAAACTGGCTTCTTCGTTCCACATTCTGGGCAGAACTTGCCTGTTGCGGTTGCTCCGCATGTTGGGCACTTCCATGAATCTGGGTTGTTAGGTTCAGGCTTCTTTGCTCCGCATTCTGGGCAGAACTTGCCTGTTGCCATTGCGCCACATGAAGGGCACTTCCATGCATTTGCAGCTGCCTGCTGCTGAGCCTGCTGAGCTGCTGCCTGCTGGTTAGCCTGATCCATAGCGAAGAGATTATTTGCATTCATGCCATTCTGACCCATGCCGTTCTGGACAAATCCCATGCCGACAAAGCCGTGCATTGCACCTGCTGAGTTTCCAGCAGCTGTTTTCATAGCTTCGCCCTGTGATTCAGCAAGCATTGCACCTGCCATACCAGGGTTGCGATATACTGCCTGGCGCTGGAGATTCTTGATTAAATCCTGATCTTCCTGAGGAAGTGTGATTGATGAAATAGCGATAGAAACGATTTCAAGACCTCTCTTTTCGGCCCAAAGCTGAGCAAGAGCGTCATTCATTCCCTGCTCGAGATCTTTTGTGCGAGCTGGAACGGCGTTTGGTCTGATTTCGAGTTCGCTTAAGTGACCAAAACCTGGCTGTAATGCAGAGATGAATTCAGCCTTTAATTGTGCGTCGATTTGTGAACGCTTGTATGATTCTGTGACGTTGCCGCAAACGTTCTGATAGAAGAGAATTGGGTTAGCAATTCTATAAGAATATGTACCACAACACTTGATGGAAACATCGATATCAAGTCCGATTTTTGAGTCAACAACTCTAAATGGAACTGGATTCATTGTTCCGAATTTGTTATCTAAGATTTCCTTTGTGTTAAAGTAGTAGACTCTCTGATCCTTGCCTGTTGCTCCGCCATATCCGATACGCTTCCACATTGTTTTGAACATATCGATAATGCCTTTGCCTAAACCGCCAGCAAAGATGGATGGTTCTGTTGATGAATCCCAAGTGTATTGGCCTGGTTCGCATGAAAGTTCGACAACTCTACCCTGTTCAACAATGATCATGCACTGGCCGTCTGCAACAGCGATGCCTGAACCACTGGAGATGATGTTGTCTTCGCCTTTGGTGTTAGATGAGCGTCTGCTCTCTTGTTTCTTACCTTTGACAACTAATGTGTCTACCGGAATTGCTTCACAGTAGAAGAATTCTTTCCACTGGTCAGCTAATGTGCCGCCGATTGCACCGGCAGCTGCTTTAATTAAGCCCATATGTTATCCTCCTTGGATAAATTTCTGAACTCATTATGAAAATCCTAAAGATTTGAGTCAAATAAAATCGTATGTATAGTGATAATAATTGAAAAGTATTGTTTGTTTATTAACAAAAAATGAAAAGAAAAAATCGAGATTTTACCTCGATTTTTGCTCTATTTCTTGACGACTTTCCAATCGGTTCCTAATTCCGAGAAAATATAGACTCCAGAGTGCGAATATAAATTTGTAGTTTCGAATGTCGTTGTACCGCAAGTAAATATCCATGTGCCTGCATCATACGTTCCGCTTATTGTTTTAGAAACAGCTCCATTTGATAGTGTTGGAGATTTCTCTGGTTGTCCAAATAGGACCATTGTACCACCCGATAGTGTTGCAGTTCCGTCGACGTCTAACCCGGTTGACATCCTATTAGTTCCGTAACCTCTAGAAATTACCAAACCACCGGATTGTTGATATGATCCGTTTGAGTCAATTCCGTCGACGTCATTTCCCTTAACGGTTATGTCGAGGACACCTCCTGTGACCGTGATTAACGGAGAAATATTAGCTTTGTTTGCCCCGTTAATTCCATCGTCTGATGCTGATATTTTGGTATAGCCTCCATTGATGTTAATTAGATTGCCTTCGATGCCTTCATAGGCGTTTGTGATGTTGATTTCTCCGCCGTTGATATTCATGTTTCTATCAGCGTGTAATCCGTCATCTGAAGCGTATATCTCAATACTGCCTCCGTTAATTGTTAAATCCCCGGTTCCTGTTGTGCCATTTTCAAGGGCCGTGCCGTAGTTTGCATGCATTCCATCATCATATGCTTTGATGTTTATAAATCCGGAATTCACCATGATTTCGTTGTCGGATTTGATTCCTTTTGCTGAATGCTCAGACTTGTCTTTGTTTCCTTCCTGCATACCTCCAGGTCCAAATTGACCGCCGCTAGAGGTGAATGAAGACCAATTGCCGTTGGTGATTTGATTATTGGATTCAGAAAATGCCAATGTATCATAATTTGTGTTGACGCTAGACCAATCGCGGGAAGTAGCAAGATAATCTGAAGTTGAATTTTCGCTTGATGCATTAAACTTGTAAATTCTCAAGCTTGAAGCGTTTGAAGGCTTGTTTAGCTTGTAATAGTAATATGTTGTTCTTCCTGATTGTTGAGACTTCTCAAATGTTGCATCTGACCACTTCGTGTTTTCAGAAGAGTCCTTGAATAAAACGGAGTATCTAGTAGACGAGGAATTTCTTGTTGTCGTTCTTAAGTACATGTTGACCGTAGAAGGCGTAATTTGTTCTTCTGAATACTCGCTATAGTTACTTGTAAAAACTTTGAGTTCAGGAATTGTTGTCTCGCCTGCTTCTTCATCTATCCCGTTTTTAATCAAAACATCATGTGCCGCA
>JAKSVD010000008.1 GCA_024408305.1 Bacilli bacterium
GAGAGAGCTCTAACAGCTTGAGTTACGAAAACCGCGATGAAAGCTATTTCAAGGCTATTGCCTGTAAATTGAATCGTATTGAGTTTTTCGACACCCGATCCGGTTTGGTCCGATGAGGATGAAATCTCGACATCATCAGGGGTCATGGTTAATTTTACAACCGATGCCTTGTCCGTGGCCAAAATAGAAACACGGTCGATGGCGTTAAGAAGCTGCTGAGAGTTGATTTCGAGGTAGTAATTGAAAATCTGAGGGACTATCGAGCTGGATACAGGATAATCTTCAGAGATCAACCTGCTCGTGACGATTGTTGTATCGAATGAGAAAACGATCTTTTCTTTTGAGGAGCAAATTTCAACCTCTGGGCAATCTCCAAACATCCTAACTATATCAGAAAGGGTTTTTGCGGGGATATTTGCCGAGAATCTCAATTCAGGATCGACGTCGATAATCTTACGAGAAAGTCTAGCGGAGTCTGTTGCAGTGGCAATCAACCTTCCGGCTTCAGCCTTTAAATTTACAGCCCCGAGAACAGGTCTATTTTTGTCAGATGCCGCAAAGGCCGTCTGGTTAGCGAGTTTGACCATATCTTCCCCAGAAACAACAAAAGGTGAGCCATTCTTTTCGAGGTCGATATCTGGATATTCATCCGCATCGACACAATTGAGCTTGAATGTGGATTTTCCGTCATCAATTCTCGCGATAGCGTTATCGACAATTTCGATTGAAACCTCTGCGCCAGAAAGTCTTTTTACAACTTCAGCGAAAATTTTCGCATTTATAAGGATTGATCCTATGGACGCATTTCTAACAATCTCAACCCCGTTCCTGCTCTGTGGGATCAATGTCCATATCGAAATGTCGCCATTGGAAGCGGTGATTTCAACGCCTTTGTTCGTTGTTTCAATTTTGAAGCACGAAAGCATTGCGTTTGCGGATGACCCACCGATTGCGTGACCGGCAGTCATGACGCCTTTTAATAATTCGTCTTTTAATATTGTGAACCTCATAAGTACACCTCTATTTTCTCATCTATATTATATATTATATAAATATATTAGTAATTAACACCTGTGGATTTGTGGATAATCGCGGCTTTATCGGATAAAAGGCAGTAACTATCGTTACTATTTTTCCACCGGGTTTTACCCATTTAACCTCTTCTTGAGTTCCTTGACGGCGATTTTCAGTTGTTCGTCCGTCTTCAGCCCTTCTTCGATCTTCGAAACTGCGGTCATGACTGTTGAATGATCCTTCCCGCCGAATTTCGCTCCCATTTTTGTGAAAGGCGTGTCGAGCATCGTTCTGATTAAATACATGGCTATGTGGCGAGCCAATGCAATGTTTGCGATTCTTGACGATCCGGTTATCTGATTAGGGGTGAGAGAGTAATAATCGGCGACGCAAGATATTATTCTTTCTTCGTTGAGGCTTTCTTCAGGAGATACCGAGGAAGTGAGCCCTTTTACCGATTCAATCGCGATTTGTAGGTCTATGTGTTTGGAATTTGTGAAATTCTGAGAATAAAATACGAGTTTAGCGAAAGCTCCTTCGAGCTCTCTTACGCTTCCGCCGAATCTTGTGGCAAAATAATTGATAACTTCAGGGTCGAAATTGCTCAATGACATTCCTTTTTCATCGATGAGTTTCTTTAAAATTGACTCGCATACCGCCTTTTCTGGTTTTGTGACCGATACAGGCAATCCGGAAATGAATCTGGTTACAAGTCTGTCGTCGAGTCCATTCAACGTTGAAGGGTGCCTGTCTGCGGTGATTACAACTTGTTTCCCAGCTGAGTGCAAATAATTGTAAATTGAGAAGAACATTTCCTCTGTTTTGGTTTTTGAAGCAAGGAATTGAACATCGTCAACCAAAAGCACATCGACTGAATTTTTAAACCAGGCTACTAATCCAATACCATCCCTGTCGCTCTTGATGTATTTAACATATTCGTCCAGGAAGTCATGCGCTTTGACGTATAAGACTTTAGAGCTAGGATTATCTGATTTTATCGAGTTTCCAATTGCATGTAGCAAATGCGTCTTCCCCAAACCGGAATCACCGTAAATAAGCACCGGATTATAGAATTTTCCAGGCTCTCTTGCCGCGATGACGGCTGCTTGGTAGGCCTCTCTGTTCGATGGGCCGACAACAAAGTTTTCGAATGTGTATCTAGGATCTATTTTTGCGTCTGCGAAAAATTCGGATGACTCTTCTTTGGAGGTATCCACTAATTCTTTCGCTTGTGCGGAGGTGATGTATTTAATGATATATTTAAAATGCGTCAATTCATAAATGATATCATCAATTTCCTTTGCGTATTTTGATTGAATTACTGTCGATGCCAGTGTTGAAGTCACAACAACGACAATTTCTGAACCCGATACGCTGTGGATATATGATTCGGCAAAAAATGTGTCTAAAGTGACCTTGTCTATATTTTGTGATAATTGTTTTAATGTCCGATCCCAGATTGAAACGGACTCACTAATTGTTAAGCTCATAATTTTCCCTGGGAAATACTATCATATCCGCGCATTAATTTTTATAAGAAAATGTGGAAAAAATAGTTATCCACATATGACTTGGTATAAAAAGTGTAGTTTTTATCGTATTTTTTAATATTATCCACATATTTTGATTGTGGAAAAATGTGTATAAATAATGAGTTATCCCCATATTATTAAAATTTGTGAATAAAGTGAGTTTTCATCCGATTGCGTCTATCAAAAGACCGATAACATAATCCACAACCCGAATATGCAGAAAATAATAAAATTTATTTTATGTGCCTTTCTTTCTTGTTGCCTTATTCTTGATGAATAAATATAATCTATATCGCACGTTAGTTAAACTCGGAGGAAAAGAATATGAAAAGAACATATCAACCATCAAAAATCAAACATGCTCACATGGCAGGTTTCCGCGCCAGAATGGCAACTCACAACGGTCGTAAGGTCTTAGCTCGCCGCAGAGCCAAAGGAAGAGCAAGAATCTGCGCCTAATTCGGCGCCTTTTCTTTATTAAAGGTGGCTTTTTGTGAAAAGGGAATATCGTATATTAAAACGTCCGGAATTTGATGAGATCATCAGAAACCACCCTTTTGTAAGAAGCAAGAATTATGTTATTCATTACCGTGACGGAATTACTAATCATGCCAGAATAGGCATTGCTGTCGGTAAGAAGAACGGTTGTGCAGTAACTAGAAATTGCATCAAACGTCAAATTCGTTCGATGATCAATGAAGAACTGGATCTAAACAAAAGCATCGATTTGGTCATTATTGTCAGAGCATCGTTTGACGTTAGCAGATTTCATTCAAACAAGGATGAATTGCACTCGTCTTTGACGAAGATCGGAGATCACAATTGAATAAAGCAAACAAAAAGAAACTCATCGGTTTCCTTGGAATAGCTTTAGGCGTTGTTTTATTGTCCGGATGTACACAGAATTTCTGTTCAAATCTTGATAAGGCAAATATTGCATATGCCTACGATTCCGGCGTTACAGTTTACGTCGATTCAACCGATGAGATTCCTGATGAATATAAAATTGCTGGCAAGGAACAATATTGGAGTGTAGAAATCGGGGGTTCTTCCTCTGCCGTTTTGGCATACATTCCTGTTTCCGCTAAAGCCATGGGAATCGACACAACACCAACAACTCTTTACTCAGCTAAAAAAGCGCAGTATTTGACACAAACCATTATTTCTACTGCAATCTCGAACGGTTATTCCACACCTTCCTATTCCTATTTCAAAAGAATGGATGAAAAAGTTTTAGATGCAGCGATTGCGGAAGCGAATAAGGCTTTTAATGACAGCAATCACTATAACGCTTCCAACGTTACAGCAAGTATGCTTAATCCTTTTAACAAAGCTGACTGCTACGGTAATGAAGAAGGCGTCGAAATTAACAAAGATAGCATTCTCTTAAATTATGGCTATGTAAAATTCAGCGGGCCAATCAACAACGCTGGTGAACAACCTGAATTATGGTCTCAATGGAAGATTTGGAATGAAGAATTAAAATCCGAATTGGGCGATACTTATGTTCCAAGCAAAGAATTCGAGACTCTTTACACCCAACAAATTGATGCTGTTTTAAACTCACAGAGATCCTGTATTTCAACACAAGACGGTTATTTTGGCCACTTTGGTAGTTCATCATCTTGGAGTGCTCCAATCGAACAAAAATCTTGGGGTTATGCATGGAAGAAAGGCTTCTTTGAGGGTCTTATTGTTTACCCCGTTTCGTTCCTTATCGATTCAATCGCATATGGAATTGATCCGGTTTTAAGTGGTGTTGGACAGGTTTTATCCATCATCATTGTTACTATTATTGTTAGAGCTGTAATTCTTGCCCTAACATTTAAGAGTACACTCGATCAACAAAGAACACAGGCAATACAGCCTCAACTCGCCAAAATACAAGCGAAATACCCAAATTCAAATACTAATAGAGATGAAGCCCAGAGATTGCAACAAGAACAAATGGCACTCTACAAGAGGAATAAGATCAACCCTATGTCGATGCTTCTCACCCTTATCATTCAATTCCCTGTCTTTATCTGTGTTTGGGGCGCAATGCAGGGTTCATCTGCGTTAGCGAGCGGATCTTTCTTGAATTTAAGACTTTCCGATACCATCTCATCCGTTTTAATGAATTTCTCAAATAATTGGTATGCAAATCCTACGGGATGGTGGACTGCCCTAATCTTATTCTTAATGATGGCTGGTTTCCAAATCCTTGCGATGATGTTACCTAGATGGATGAACGACAAAAAGATTAAAAAATTACCAAAAACTACTGCAAATCCTGCACAGGATAAAAATGGCGGAAATATGAAGATGATGAGCTGGGTCATGGTTATATTCACTATCATCATGGGCTTTGCGCTTCCTGCTGCTATGGGATTGTATTGGGCAGTTGGTGCACTTATCTCAATGGCCCAAACATTCATTATGCAAGGCTTGATGGGTAAGAAAACTAAAAAATAATAGGAGTAAAAGATGAAACAATATACATGTAAGTCTCTTGAGGAATGCTTAGCACAGGCATCTTCAGATTATGGAGTTTCTGAATCTCAGATTGTCTATAAGCTTATCGAAGAAAAGAAGGGTTTATTCAGCAAGAAAACTGTTATTGAAGTCTATGACGCTAACGACGCTGCTGACTTTGCTCAGGAATATCTTCAGACAGCTGTTGGTGGAATGGGTATTGAGATCACTTCTTCTGCTGTCGTTGAGGAAGAGATTATCAAGGTAACGATCGATTCAGAAAGAAACCCTGTTCTTATTGGAAAAGGCGGAAAGACCCTTCAGGCTCTTAATGAACTTGTTAGATTGGCCGTTTCAAACAAATACCATCATAGATACAGAATTCTTCTTGATGTCGGTGGATATAAAGAGGATAAGTACTCAAGAATAACTTATCTTGCAAAAAAGGCTGCAAAAGACGTCTTAAGAAGCAAGGTCGACGTTAAACTCGATCCTATGACACCTGATGAAAGAAGAGTCGTCCATAATGCTTTAAATAGTATGCCTCACATCAAAACCGAAAGTTATGGCGAAGGTGCTGATAGGGCGATTACAATCAAATATATTGACTAAAACACACGAACAAGAGGTATTTCCTCTTGTTTTTATTATGTAAAAGAAAAATAATTTCTCTTAGGAGAAACTTATGAACAACAAAACTAAGCACCTTATTGGATTTATCTTAAACACAATATGCTTCCTAGCTGGGGCATTTGTTATAACCTCATTCTTTGTTCTTGATTTCATTGTTGAGGTTGACATCTCGACCGCTCATACTCTGCTATTCTATTTTGTTGTGCTTTCCACTCTCGGTTCTCTGATCGGTTCAGTTTCTTCTTTGATTTCGTTTTTCACGACCAAAGAATTGAATAAGACGTTATCTATCATCAGATCCATTTCACTCACAGCCCTTGCGTTTGTTACCATCTTTGAAATAGTTTCTATTTTAATGAAATCTCCTTCTAACCTACTATCGCCTTTGATTTTCGTTCTTATCGCGACTCTTTTGGTTAACCTAATTTCTCACCTGGCTTTTGAACCGTCATACAAACAGAACGCCTTGGTTGGTGGTTTATCAGCTGTGTTCGCGTTGATTTATTGTGTCGCCTCGTTCCTCTTCTCCAATAGTATATCCGGTTGGGATATGGCACCTTTCCAAATAATCGGAACTGGAATTGTCCCCGAAATTATCACAGGTTCCGTTTATATCCTTGTTTCTTTTGTTCTTGGAATTGTTGTCTGCGCACTAAAAAACATAAACTCGAAACCTTATATTGTCATTTTGGATGACGTTGAAATTGAACCTGTCGTCTATAACAAAACGATCGTCTCATTTACTTCTTCCGAGGAAATTGTTGAGGGACCGCTGGATTCGGGAGAAATCATCAAAGAAAAATCCCAAATTCTAATCGAAGAAGCTGATGAGGATTCTGAAGAGGAAGAAGAGCTGAAAGAAAGAAAACAGGCAAAAGCCGACAAGAAGAACAATTATCAAGATAGACCACGCATTTACCATATATCAAAGCATAAAAACACCGGAAAATGGCAGGTTAAATTAGCCACAGGAAAAAAGGCGATTAAGTTATTTGACACACAGGCAAAAGCTGTTGATTTCGCTAAAACTTTAGTCGAAACACAAGGTGGATCGATAAGAATTCACACACTTAAAGGAAAAATTCGTAAGGAATAACGACGGATTTGTTTAACGGGGATATCATTGTTGCATTAGCAACGCCGCCATTCAAAAGCGCACTCGCCTTAATTCGGTGCTCAGGAGCTGGTGTTTTCGATTTGGTTCAAAGCGTTTTTTCAAAAAATCTCGGTGAAATTCATAGGAAAACGATGGTTTATGGAACTATCGTTAACGGGGGTGACCCCGTTGATGAGGTTATGTTATTTCTCTATCCATCCACATCTTCCGTTACTGGTGAGGATGTCGTTGAGATAACCTGTCACGGCTCAATGTTAATTGCTAATGAAATAATATCCATATTCCTTTCAAAAGGCGCTAGATACGCCACAAAAGGCGAGTTTACAGCAAGATCATTTTATAACGGCAAAACCGATTTGATTAAAGCTGAAGCGGTAAATGATTTAATCAACTCAACAACCAAAGAAGCCAAAAACATTAACTTAATGGCTCTTTCTGGAAAAAGTAGCAACCTAATCAAGCCTCTTAAAAAAGAGATTGCCGATTTGCTTTCTTTAATAGAGGTTAACATCGATTATCCTGAATACACCGATCTTGAGGATGCTAACGAGAAAAAAATCATCGAAAGCATTGATGAAATTAGATCAAACATCATTGATCTGCTTACTCAAGGCGAAGCTGCCAAAATAATCAAAGACGGTGTTAGGGTAGCCATTGTTGGGCAACCAAATGCAGGAAAATCTTCTCTTCTTAACGCGTTTTTGAAAGAGGATAAGGCTATAGTTACAGACATTCCTGGTACAACGAGAGATATAGTTGAAGGCGATGTTGTTATTGGAGGGGTTGTTTTCCATCTTCTGGATACAGCGGGCATTCGCGAATCTAGTGAATCGATTGAAGCTATTGGTATAAAAAAATCTTTAGAAGCAATCAGTAATTCCGATATCGTAATTTTGGTTGTGGACGCAACAAAGGGGCTTGTTGACGACGATTTAGCGATATTGAATGCTGCAAAAGATAAAACAACAATAATCGTCATGAATAAAGCGGATTTAGTCTCAAATGAAAATGATAAAAACATCAAAATCTCTGCAAAAAATGGTGATATAAGCAGTTTAATTGCGGTTTTAAAAGATTCTTTACACCTTGAGGAGAAGTATTTTACTACCCCTTCTCTTTCTAATGAGAGGCAATTAAATATACTTAAAAACATCGATAAGTTACTTTCGGATGCACGTGAAGACAGCGTTAATCAAGCTCCTATTGATTTTGTTTCTGCAAGTTTATTATCCGCTTATCGTTTGTGTGAGGAATTGCTCGGAGAGACAAAATCTCTTGATCTAACAGATGAAATATTCTCAAGGTTTTGCGTAGGAAAATAGTATGTTTATCGATACTCATTGTCATATAAATGATGAAAAACTATACGAAAACCGCGATGAAATAATTAAACGTGCGAAAGCTAATGGCGTTGGCAAGATGATTGTGGTTGGATGGGATTTAAAGAGTTCTAAAATCGCAGTTGATATCGCTAATGAATATGATGGTGTATATGCTGCTGTTGGGTTTCATCCTGAAAATCTTGAAGAGATTTCGGACAATGCTCTCAAAGAGATAGAACTTCTTTGTCGCAACACAAAGGTTGTTGCGATTGGGGAAATCGGACTTGATTATCACTGGTTTAAAGAATCTGATCATAGGGCCAAACAAAAAGAGTGGTTCATCAAACAAATCAATCTGGCAAACAAATTAAATCTACCCGTTTCTATTCATGCCAGGGACGCGTCAGAAGACACTTTTAAAATTTTAAAGGATTATCCTGTTGCAAAAGGATGTGTACTGCATTGCTACAGCGGTTCTTTGGAGATGGCCATGCAATTCCAAAAGCTAAACGTGTTTTTCGGGTTTGACGGGCCAATTACCTTCAAAAATGCAGAAAACCCTCGAAATTGTGTTAGAAATTTGCCATCCACAAAATTATTAAGCGAAACGGATTGCCCATACATGACCCCTGTTCCGTTTAGGGGAAAAGATAATAAACCAGAATATATACCACTTATTGTTTCAAAGATGGCTGAATTAAAGGGTTTATCCTTAGAAGAAATGGAAAGGGTTATCGAAGAGAATTGCTTCAATTTATATGGAATATAGAGATTTTTGTTTAGTTGTAGAAGGAAAAACCGATAAGGATTTGATTAGCGGTTTTTTGAATTGTGACATTATCACCACAAACGGATCTGAAGTTTCAGAAGATACAATTAGGCATATAGCTGCTGTTTCAAAAATCAAACCTGTAATCGTTTTAACTGACCCTGACAGTCCAGGAAAAAGGATCAGGGATGTTTTGAATCAGAAAATTCCAAATTTGATTCATGCATATATGAATAAGCGCGATTGCATAAAGAAAAACAAAGTTGGCGTTGCTGAGTCTAATATGAATTCAATTCTTGAAGCCCTGGAACACTTAATTCCGGCTGAATCGCCGAAAAACATATCGATTTCCCACGCGGATTTACTAGAATTGGGGTTGATTGGAGGCGTAAACAGCGCTGAACTTAGAGAAAAGGTTGAGAAAATTCTTCATTTAGGACACACTAACGGCAAGAGTTTTTATAAAAGGTGTTGCTCCTTAGGAATAACAAAGGAGCGCCTTGTGGAGGCTATAAATGGATAAAATTGAATTCTTTAACGGCGTAGCCGAATACAAACTCTTAGCCAAACACGAAGTTGGGCAAAATTTTCTTATTGATTATGATGCGTGCGAAAGAATTGTGAATTGCTTGCAAGCATCTTCTTCCGATGACGTTCTGGAAATTGGTTCAGGAGCTGGATCATTATCTTATTTTCTTAATGAAAAAGGTCTAAATGCCGATCTTATTGATATCGATGAGGGGTTGGTGACAAAACTTCAAAACGAATTTCATAATGGTACTGTAAAACCTATGGTTGGTAATGCCTTAAAATGGGATTTTTCGAATTATCAGTACATAATTGGGAATCTTCCTTATTACATCACAACTGGAATTATTGAGAGGGTCCTTTTGGAATCGGCAAACCTAAAAAGGGCTGTGTTTATGGTACAAAAAGAAGCCTTGGCTAGATTCCTGGCAAAAATTGGTACCGAAGACTATGGTCCGATCCATGTTTTGCTTGCGTTTAGATGCTCTATAAAAAGAGAGTTTAACGTTCCAAGGACATCCTTTTCCCCTGCACCCCACATCGATTCATCGGTTTTTTCTCTGAATATTAAAAACAATGATATTGATACTGCGAAAAAACTTTATAAATTGACGTGCGCTTTATTCTTAAACAGGAGAAAAACAATTCACAATAATTTAACGCGTTACCTAAATGATTCAAAACGTTCCGAAGATGTTTTGAATAGTGTTAAGATTGATCCTAAAACAAGACCACAAAACATAGATTTAGAAGACTATTTAAGGATTTTACATGCAATTTCATATGGAAATTAAAGCTTTCGCAAAAATTAATCTCGCATTAAAAATTACTGGAATTCTTCCTGGTGGTTTTCATTCTTTAGAAATGGTAAATTTACCTTTAGATTTATTTGATTTGATTGATATTGATGTTTATGGTCATGATTCATTGACGGAGGTTTTTTGCCCTGCAATGCCTGATTTAAAACCTCAATCCAATCTCTGTTTTAAGGCAGTTGATTGTTTACGTGAGAAGTATGGATTTAACGACAATATTAAGATTTCTATCACGAAAAATATACCTTCTCAAGCGGGTTTAGGAGGTGGGTCTTCAGACGCCGCTAGTGTTATTGCTTATCTAAACGATGCTCTTAAACTTGAGATGACTTTAACTGAAATGGATAATTTGGCGTTGCGCATTGGCTCTGACACGCCTTATTTCTTCAGAAATACATGCTGTTATTTAAGTGGATTTGGCGAAAAGATTACTACAGTAAAAAATAACTGTGATTTCTTTTGTTTATTAATTAAGCCGCATGAAGGTCTTAGTACAAAAGAGGTTTATGCAGAATCCGATTATTTTGATAAGCAAGAAATTGATATCAACGCGTTGGTTGATGCGCTTTCAGACGGTGATATTGATGTGATTTCGTCTGTTAGAGGTAACGACTTGGAGCCAGCTGCAATTAAGATGCTTCCAGTTATTGGCGAGATTTTAAGAAATTTAAAGAGTATTAATGGGTGTGTTTCCGGAATGAGCGGATCTGGTTCTACCGTTTTCGCTTTGTGCAATGACGTAAATGTTCTTAATGACTTGAAGAATGAGTATTCTAACCGTTTCTGGTGTCGCATAGCCAAGGTTTTGTAAAATATTAATTATTTATAGAGGCCACACATGTGGTCTCTTTTATTTCTTATATCCGTGAAACATTTATTTATAAACTTGTTTTTGAATCAAATTAATATAACACCATCAAAATGTTAACAACTAATTAAAAGGTAATAAAAAGATTCGATAAATACAAAGTCTTTTATAAATTTCTTGTAATGTATTTTGCATTTTTGCTTTTACTAAAAATTTTTAATAGAAATGTAATGCAAAATACATTACAATTACTTTACATAATTTAATTGAAAAAAATGAAAAAACCTTCGAAGACAACTATAAATATTAGAATTGATGAGGATTTAAAAAATGATGCAGAAGAATTGTTCTCAGATTTAGGAATTTCTACAACAACAGCAATTACACTATTTTTTAAATCTGTTATCAGGACAAACGGCCTTCCTTTTGCTGTTACCGCAACTAAATCGAAAAAGGAGAGGAAAAAGATTGTTAAACTTCCTGGAAACACCGTATTTGAAAACGGCTTTGAAGAAGACGACCTTGATTTGGACTTCGACGATCTTGATGCTCTTAAAAATGCCATTGATAAACTTTAATTTATGGATAGAGAAGAAGTTGTTTCGGTACTTTTAAATTACTTTTCTTCGGAAATGAAAGAATTTAATTCCATTTTCGATGGTTTTTGTTATTCCTATGCGGAAAAGCGAAATAGACTTAAATCATATTTGACTGTCCGTAGGCCGGGTCAGCTTCCGTCTGATATTTCTGAATTGATTGACAGCTTGCTTGATAATGAGAAGAAAGCCAGAAAATGTGTTGATGTTAACAGGCTTCCGGTAACTTCTTATTCAAAAATAGGGTTATATATTGGAGACATAACAACTCTATCCGTCGATGCTGTTGTTGATCCTGCTACCCCAAGCCTTTTAGGGTGTTTTGTTCCTGGACACAATTGTGTTGAGAACACGATACATAGTTGTGCTGGACCGAGACTCCGAGAATCGTGTTCCAAAATCATTAACAAGTTAGGCCATGAAGGCAGTATCGGGATGTCATATATAACCTTTGGTTATCATTTGTTTTCAAAATATGTTATACATTCCGTTGGCCCATCTTTTAGAAGCCGTCCAAGTACATTAGAAAAGGATCTTCTTAGAAGTTGTTATAGAACCGCTTTAAAACTTTCTCTTAAATACAACATAAAAACTTTGGCAATTCCTCCAATATCTGTTGGCTTGAACGGATTTTCATCACGGCTCGCTGCAGAAATTGCAATTCAGACAGTTGAGGAGTTTATGAACGATCATCCTGACGCACCTGTTGTGGTTTTTTGTGTTGATAAAGACACTGATATCCAGTCCTATTCTTCCATTTTGGAAATGACTCAGAACTATTGATATAAAAAAAGAGGCGAGATGTTTCCATCAAAAAAGCCACCAAATGGTGGCAATTGATTTATTTGAATAACCTCAATATTGTCTCTTTCGATATTTTTTCGAAGTTATCAGGCTCAGAGAATAGTCTTCTGTAGCTGCACCCGTTGCAGAAGTCCACAAAACATAAAGCCATCTGTTTAATGTCGCCATCAGCGACTTTTCCTTCTTCCTGACCTTCTTTGATGAGGTTTTCGACTATTCCAAGGTAATCAGTTGTAACAAGCGTCTCTTCGGCCGTTTTGGTCGCAAATGAGGATAACATCTTAATTCGTGAGAAGTAGATAACATCTTGTGGAGCGGTTGATAACATTTCGATGTATCCAGCAATGGCTTCTAAGCCAGCATAACCCCCAAGATTCTCTGCTTCCTGAATCGGCATATCAAACTTGGCGTAAGATTTTTTCTTGGTTTCAAGAAGTTCGTTATAGATGTCTTCTCTAGTGTTGAAGTAGTGGTAGAAAAGACCGTGTGAACAGTTTGCTGCTTCTGTAATGTCATCAACGGTGACGTTATCGAATCCATTAATTGCAAATAGTTTTAATGCTTTCTTTAAAATTTTTGCTTTTCTCTTATCTCTAATATTGGCGTTTTGTTCTGGTGTTCTTGGCATAAAAAACCTCCGTCATTTTTTGAATGATAGAGTTTTATAATGACGATTTCCAAAAATCAATATTTAATTAACGAATTTAGTAATTATTTTAAAAATACCCTAATATTGGGGTCTCAAAGCCTTTTTTGAAATGAAATAGAATGACAAAATTAGAAGCACAAAAAGTAGTGTTGACAGTAAATACATGAGTGGTGAAGTATACTCAAGCGAATAATACCAAACATAATTGCTTGCACCTTCTGGTTTAAACACGAGCTCTTGGTTACAAAACATAGACACCAATGATCCGATGACGAAACCCGTAACCACGTTGAAGGTGGAGGTCTTGTGTTTGTCCAAAAGCGACTTCATGGATTTGCTTGCACAAATCACGCCAAAGAAGATTCCAAGCAACAAGCAAAGTGTTAAACCTAATACGCTTGGTATTCTGGAATGATTGTTGAACACGGAATTAGGGTTGCTTAAGGAGAACATATCCAATATTGGGTTATATAATCCGAAAATAAACAAAATCATCGCTCCTGAAATGCCTGGAATGATGCAAGCTGCGGCAGCGATGAATCCTGCGATAAAGGTAAGTAGGTATACCCACCATACACCCGCAATAAAATACGCTTCTAGGTCAAAATTCCAAAATACTTTGCTAACTACAGAAAGAAGTCCGATTCCTGCCGCGACCACAAAGCCAATTAACATCAAAAATATAGGTTTTGCTGAGATTTTTTGACCCTTTATCTCTTTTGTTATTATTGGCATCGAACCGATAATGATGCCTGCAAATGCAGAAATGATGGGGATTGGTGCAAGATTGAATGTTTTATGTACCAGGGCTAGGACCAATATTGATGCTCCGACGACTCCGATCGCAATCGGCAGGAGTGCGAGGAATGATTTAACAAAATCTTTCTTAAGGTTTGAAACGGATGTAATGAGTTTGTCGTAAATGTTAACAATAATGCCCATTGTTCCCGCACTGACGCCAGGAACCATTCCCAATCCCATAGCTGCGCCTCTAGCGCAATCTGAAAACCAATCTTTTACTTTCATGCCCCATATTCTAAAGGATATGACATCTTTTATCCACTCTCCGTTAGTGGTAACATTTGTTTTATGAAAACAATAGTACTTTACGTTAGTTCATCGGGTTCAACAAAGCGTTACGCCGAAGATATCGCCGCCAGAGTTGGCGCAGAGGTTATGCCTCTAAAAAAGTTCAAATGGAAGAGAGTTAATGAATATGACAACATCGTTTTTGGCGGATGGGTTATGAATTCTGCAATTCAAGGACTAAACGACTTTTTATCACATTATGACGAAATGGAATCTAAGAATGTCCTTCTTTTCGCCGTAGGCATGTCCATTACAACTCCTGAAGGAAGAAAAGAACTGATAAGATCAAATGTTCTGGATCTTTATCACATAAGATTCTACCTGTTCCGCGGTGGTTTCTCATACGAAACACTTAAATGGAAATACAGAATGATAATGAGTCTTATGATTACTAAGGTTAAAACAGATAAGAACTCAACACCTGAACAAATCGCTATGTTCCAATCATTCAAAACACAGAAAATTGAGTACTATGATCAAGAAAAGGTCGACAAGATTGTCAATGTCATAAACGCCTTGTCGCTGGGGAAGTAATATGAAACTTATTGTTGGTTTAGGAAATCCTGGAAAGGAATACGAGGGAACGCGTCATAACATGGGGTTCATGGCAATAGACGCATTTGCCGACTCTTTAGGATACTCCTTCGAAAGAGAAGGGTTTCGCGGTGAATATACGGTAATCAATTCAGATTCTTTTGATGATAAAATCATGATTCTGAAGCCGCATACATATATGAACTTATCTGGAGAGTCCGTTAGAGAGGCTGTTAATTTTTACAAGATTGATATCGATGACATTATTGTCGTTTACGATGAAATGGCATTGCCTGAAGGATCGATCAAACTTAAGGCAAACGGTTCCAGCGCTGGTCACAAAGGCATTCAAAACATAATTACCAATCTCGGGACTGACAAAATTAAACGAATTAAAATCGGAATTGGTGAACCGCCTCATAAAAATGCAATCGATTGGGTGCTTGGAAAACCGTATGGTGAAGGCAAAGAAAAGGTCGACGATGCTATTAAGAGAGCAGCAGACGCTTTACTTACAATATTAAAACGCGGGTTTGATTTTGCTCAAAACCGCTGCAATAGCGCGAAATAAGGAGATAGGCAAAGACGGATTTATTCAGAGAAATTGAAAAACTGAATTTGACCACCCCCCTCTTTGAGAGCAAGGGGTCTTTTGTCATTAATGATACTTTTGGGACAGCGCTGCTTTTTGCTAGTGTTTTTCTAAAAAAACCAGCAAATTACGCATTGATTTGCAATAATCAGTACAGTGCTCAGAAAACATACGAATTCCTTTTGAATTTTATTAAAGAAGAAGATGTTGCTTTTTTCCCTTCTGATGAGCTGTTGAGGGCCGAGACCCTTTCCTCCTCTCGTGAACTTATGTCTCAAAGACTCTATGCTTTAGGTCAGCTGACAAATGGGAAACCACATATCCTTGTAACTCACCCTAGTGCATTGCTCCGATATCAGGCAAACCCTGACGATTTCAAACAATCATCATTCAGCTTGAGTGTTGTTGATAGTGTTGACCTTGAAGATCTCAAGAATCGCTTATCCGAGATGGGTTACTCTAGAGTTAACAAGGTTGATCAGTCGCTTCAGTTTGCGTCTAGAGGCGACATATTAGATATTTTTTCTGTTAACTTCCTTAAACCTATCCGCGTTGAATTTTTCGGTGATGAAGTTGATTCGATCCGTTACTTTGAAATATCAACTCAAACTTCTAAAGAATCTATTAAATCAGTATCTGTTTTCTCGGCGTTCTATTTGTTTATGACGGATGAACGCATTAGCGAGCTAACGGATAAAGTTAATGATAGATTAGCGGGGGATTCCAAAATAATCGGACAATCGGAATATGATGTCTTGAAAGACAACGTTTATAGAGATCTTGAAGATATTGTGGGCAGGAATTATAAGCCTTCTTTATACCGTTATTATGGTTTTGGCCAGAAACGACCATACTCTGTTCTCTCATATATGAACCCAGAAATCTGTTTCGTTGCGGATAGAGAGGGCTTCTCTACATCCGTTGATATGCTGCAAAAGGAAGCGGATAGGTTTTACGGGGAACTTTTTGCGGCTAGAAGCATAACAACAAGACTTTCTCATTATATGAGTCCAAAGGATTCGATGAGAGATGCAGAAAGAATTGTGTATGGTACAAAATTCCAAAAACATCCTTCTGATAAAGTCTTTAATGTGCGTTCCATCACAACAGTTTCAACGGGCATTGCAAGTTTTATACCCTTGATTCAGTCATATCTCGATTACAACAAGAAGGTTGTCATCGCTATTTCTGATAGCCATCAAACATCCACAATTAAATCCTTTCTGGATAACATGGACATCCCTTACGAAGACGTTGACGGGTATGACCTCCCTTTGGGCCACCTAGGTATTTCCAAGGCTCCATTAAATGTTGGATTTGAAATACAAGAACTATCGATTGCTTATATATCTGCTTCTGAAATCTTCGGTAAAAGGGCCGTCTCTTCTCGTTTTACTTCCAGATTTAAGGAAGCGACGATCTTAAAAAATTGCGATGATTTAAGGCCGGGAGACTATGTTGTCCACGAGACATATGGAATTGGTCAGTTCATCGAAATCAAAATGATCGAGACCGACGGAGTAAGAAGGGATTATCTTCGTATTGCATATGCTGGGGACGAAACACTTTATGTTCCATTAGAGCAATTCCGTCTCGTTAGAAAATATTCTGGTAGGGAGGGAGCATCCCCAAGGCTATCTCATCTGTTCTCTGGAGATTGGAAAAAGAGAAAAGAAAAGATTAAGGATAAATTAAACGATCTTGCAGAAAGACTCATAGATTTATATACGGAAAGAGCAAAGGTTCAGGGTTATGCTTTCCCTGAAGACGATGAACTCCAGGCTAAATTCGAAGAGGAATTCCCATATGAATTAACGCCGGACCAAGCTAAATCCATTAAAGAAATAAAGCAAGATATGGAGTCCGATAAAATCATGGATAGATTGCTTTGTGGTGATGTTGGTTTTGGCAAGACCGAGATAGCGATGAGAGCAGCGTTTAAAGCTATTTGTGCAGGAAAACAAGTTGCTATTCTTTGTCCAACAACACTCTTGGCAAGACAACATTATGAGTTGGCTTTGCAGAGATTTGCTACTTTTGGCGTTCATATTGCTCATTTATCTAGATTGGTTCCTCTTTCAAGACAAAAGCTTGATATAGCGCTTATCAAAGAAGGAAAAACTGATTTAGTTGTTGGAACGCATCGTATTCTCTCTAGCAGCGTTTCCTTCCACGATTTAGGGCTTTTGATTATTGATGAAGAACAACGATTCGGCGTTGAACAAAAAGAAAAGATTAAAGCGTTAAAACGAAATGTCGACGTTTTAACTCTTTCTGCTACCCCAATTCCTAGGACAATGCAGATGTCATTAGTTGGCATCAGGCCTTTATCTGAAATCAATACTGCACCAGCAGTTAGGATGCCAATTCAAACATATGTCACCCCGTGGAAAGAAGATGTCGTATACGAATTAATACAAAGAGAATTAACGAGACAAGGGCAGGTCTTTTATGTCCACAACTATGTAGCCTCAATCTATAACGTTGCCTCGAATATAGCCAATAGAGTCCAAGGCGCATCGGTTGGTGTTGTTCATGGCAAAATGCTTAAGGAAGAAGTGGAAGATGTAATGACCAAATTCTATGATGGAGAAGTTAATGTTCTGGTTGCTACATCGATTGTTGAGAATGGAATTGATGTTCCTAATGCGAACATGATTATCGTTGAAGACGCCGATAGATTTGGTTTATCACAGCTTTATCAGATAAAAGGACGCGTGGGCAGAGGCGATAAAATTGCGTATGCATACCTTATGTATAAACCTCAAAAGAACATGACCGAGGATGCCCAGAAGAGGTTAAAAGCTATTCAAGACTTTACTGAATTGGGTAGTGGATACAAGATTGCTCAGCGAGATCTTATGATTAGAGGTGCCGGCGATATCCTTGGTGCCGAGCAAGCGGGATTCATAGATTCCATAGGGTTAGATCTCTATCTTAAAATGTTAAACGAAACGATTGAAGAAAAGAGAACCGGAATAACCAAGGAACCTCCAAAACCCAAGAGATTGTTATCAATCGACGCATACATTCCTGAGCAATTTGCTGGAAATGCTGACAAATTGGAGCTCTATTCAGATTTAGAAAACGCTACTTCTGAGGAGGAAATCGACGGAATTGTTGAGAAAATCAGGGACATTTATGGCAAGCTGCCACCTGAAGCAGAAAGACTTATACAAAAAAAGCGTATCGATGTTCTCTCATCCCAGGAAGAGATATCATTACTCGAGGAGACAAGTGATCGAATCGATATAACGGTCTCAGATAAATTCTCCTCAATAAGTGGTATTGGTAATGAATTGTTCAGCGCGATCGTTCCATACATTAGAATCGTCAAGGTTACATTCCTCGACAAGAAACTGAAAATTAAAATGACCAAACGAGATAAATGGGTTGATGATCTTGAGGGCATATTAAGAACTATACACAAGGTCTATTTATCCCATAGACGAAAGGATGCATAAATGAGAATCGATAAATTTCTTAAAGTCTGCCGACTAATAAAAAGAAGAGAAACGGCAAAAGAGCTATGTGACGATAAAGACGTTTTCATCAACGGTAAGGCTGCAAAACCGATGACAGAAATCAAGCCAGGGGATGAATTGGTGCTTTTCTTAGGCAAGCATAAGATTACGGCAAAAATCCTTGAGGTTAGGCCTTTTGCTAAAAAAGAGGAAGCCGCAAAGATGTTTGAAATAACAGGAGATGAATTCGTAGAAAGAGAAGAAAACCTGCAATAAGCACATTAAAATTGCAAAATTGCACAACTCTACTATCAATCTCTATTGATAATTACACAAAAATTGTTAAAGTGCGTATACTTAAAGCGATAAGGAGGAGACGACATGGAAGAACAACCAAAGAGACCTGGGGCGTTTAGAACCCTAATCCCATATATATTGATCGGACTCATTGCCATCGGAGCCATTTTCTACTTTGTCTCATCTGCTGTTGGCGGTAACAACGTCTGGGCAGAGGGCGATATTGATACATATTTACGATACGAATTAAAGAAGAACACAACTGGTGAACCAGTCTTGGACACCAACGGTGATGCTTATTATGTTTACAACACAGATTATTCAACTTTAGGTGAAAAGGAAAAAGCTTACTACGTTCAGTCTTGGACAGAAACTAAGAGCTATGATGTGACAGAAGTTACCATGGTTGTGTATCCTGTTGCGACAAATGGCGCACCAAACATTAAGGGTAAGGCAAAAATTACTGCCATGATTTCTAATGTCAGAATGCAGGATTCATTTAAGGCAGATGTCTACTATAACGGCGAAGATTATGTCACAGCTACACACGATTCTTATTCAACCATCTTGAATGCAAAGATGACTGAATGGAACACAAAGCTTACAACCGGTTATTTCAACGGCTTAATTTCAGATAACGAGATAAAAACCCTCAAAATCGGCACAAATGATGTAGAAAACGCTTATGAAGTGTCGTTCTGGGATGTTTGGGGACCAACCATCTTGGAAGTTGTCATTATGGGTGGTTTATTCTTCTTCCTCCTAACTAGAATGGGTGGAGCAGGCGGAAAATCCGCAATGGATTTCAATAAATCACCAGCAAGAAGAGAATCATCCAAAGTTAGATTTGATGATGTCGCTGGCTGCGATGAAGAAAAAGCTGAAATGGTCGAAATGGTAGACTACCTAAAGTCACCTAAAAAATATTCAGCATGTGGCGCAAGATTACCAAAAGGTGTTCTCCTTGTTGGCCCTCCTGGAACTGGTAAGACCCTTTTAGCAAAGGCTACTGCTGGTGAAGCTGGAGTTCCGTTCTATAGCATTTCAGGTTCTGATTTTGTCGAAATGTTCGTTGGTGTTGGCGCAGGACGTGTTAGAGACTTATTCAAAAAGGCTAAACAAACAGCTCCATGCATCATCTTCATTGATGAAATTGATGCTGTTGGACGTCAAAGAGGCGCAGGTCTTGGCGGCGGTAATGACGAAAGAGAACAGACACTTAACCAATTGCTCGTTGAAATGGATGGATTTGCATTTAATGCAGGCATCCTCGTTATGGCGGCAACAAACCGTGATGATGTTCTCGACCCAGCTCTTTTAAGACCTGGAAGATTCGATAGAATCATCACAGTTAACTACCCTGATTTAAAGGGACGTGAAGCAATCTTCAAAGTCCACGCTAAAAACAAAAAGATCTCTCCAGACGTTGATTTCGCAGTACTTGCCAAGAGAACTGTAGGATTTACAGGTGCTGATATCGATAACATCTTGAATGAAGCAGCTATCCTTGCTGTCAGATTCAATAAGGATATTGTCGGCATGGAGGAGATCGAAGAAGCAATCGATAGACGTATTGCTGGACCTGCAAAGAAGAATCAGGTTATGTCTCCTGCTGAGAAGAAGCAAATTGCTTACCATGAAGCGGGTCACGCTATCATCGGTCTTACGCTTCCTGATGCTGATAAAGTCCAAAAGATTACGATCGTTCCACGTGGAAAGACCGGTGGTCATGTCCAGATGATGCCGGATATCGATAGATTCTTGGAAACCAAGAAACAACTTCTTGCCGAAATTACAGGCTTGCTCGGTGGACGTGCATCTGAAGAAATCTTCTTTGAAGATATCTCAACAGGCGCGTCAAACGATATCGAGAGAGCAACAAGAATCGCTCGTCTCATGGTTACCGAATGGGGCATGTCAGATTTAGGTCCAATCCAGTATGAGCAGGCTTCTGGCTCAGTCTTCTTGGGTAGAGATTACACAAACACTCAAAAGAACTTCTCAGCTGAGGTTGCCCAACAGATTGATAAGGCTGTCCGTGAAATTATCGATAATGCCCATAAGGAAGCTAAGGCAATCATCGAATCACATAAAGATCAAGTTACCTTGATTGCGGACACACTTCTCGCTCAGGAAACAATCACATCAGAAGAAATTGAATCGCTCGTAAAAACTGGCAAATTGCCATCAAAAGAGAGTGTGGAAACTCCTGCTGTTGAAGAAACTAAGGCAACGGAAGAAACTCCGGTTGTAGCGGAAGAAGAAGCAAAGTAATACAATGAAGGAGGCCCAAGGCCTCTTTCTTTTTGAATATGAACATCGGAAACGTTGAAATTAAAGGACACGTTATTCTGGGCCCAATGGCTGGAGTAACAACACTTGCGTATAGGGATTTCTGCAAGCCTTTTGGCGTTGCTTTGTCTTATAGCGAGATGATTTCTGATTGCGGTTTGGCTTACGGCAACCATAAGACAATGCGTTATTTTGCCACTTCAGAAGTTGATAGACCCGTAGGTTTGCAGTTGTTTGGCTCAGACATCGAAATGACAAAAAAGGCCATCGATATCATTGAAAAAGAGGCAGAATACGAAATTCTTGATATCAACTTAGGGTGTCCTGTTCACAAGGTAATACAGACAGGTGCTGGTTCCGCCTGGTTGAAAGACCCTGCAAAATTGCATGATTACATGAAAGCCGTAGTGGAGTATTCTCATAAACCAGTAACTGCAAAAATTAGATTGGGCTGGGATGAAAACTCAATTAATTTTGAAGAGATTTGCAATGCTTTAGTAGATGCTGGCGTTGCCATGATTACAATACACGCAAGAACATCTAGACAGCTATATATGGGTACTGCAGATTATGAGGTCTTGAGAGGGCTTGGCGATAGATTGCCTATTCCTTTGTGCATAAGCGGCGATATTTTCACTGTTGAGGCCGCTATGAAGGCAATGGAGATAACGAAAGCACAATTCGTCATGGTTGCAAGAGGCGGGCTTGGAAACCCTCGTTTGATAACAAATATCGAACGCGCCATCAACGGAGAGGAATTGTTGCCTGAAGCAACCCTTGAAGATCAAGTTTCTTGGGCAAGAGAGTTCTCGGAGAAACTAATGAGTCTACTGGGTGAACACGATGCCATTATGCAATTAAGGGGACTGATACCTCATTTCTTTAAAGGATTCCCTGGTTATAAAAAGATTCGCGCAGCTATTTCAATGAACATAAAAACATATGATGATTTGCTAAAAATATTTAATGGCATAAACAATAGAAGCCATCTTTAGCAAAATATACTTACAAGAATATTTTTAACGCATTACAATACACGCGTTATGTTTTCGTTAATCGTTAAATTATCTAGACAATTAGGACAATATAAGAAGCAAGTGTATATTGCATGGATATACGTCTTTATCGAGACGATTTGTGAGATTTTTATTCCGACTTTAACAGGCTGGCTTGTTAATGTTCTCAAATGCGAACCAGTTACCTTCTTTAGTGACAACCTCGTTATTTGGGAAGCGGCTTCCGATATCGTTGTTAGCCATGTTGTGATTCTTGGTGTTGTAATGGTGGTTACTGCCGCAATCGCTGTTCTTACCGGCATCGGTGCAGGCTTTGCAGCTGCAGAGGCGAGCGCTGGAATTGGACACAACATTCGCAAAAGCATGTTCTATAAGATTCAGGACTATTCATTCAATAACATAGACAAGTTCTCAACATCATCGATTGTTACAA
>JAKSVD010000080.1 GCA_024408305.1 Bacilli bacterium
ACGGTCGCAAGTGAGGTCATGGCAGTCTTCTGCCTTGCAACATCAATCGCTGACCTCAAGGAAAGAATCGGCAGAATGATTGTTGCATATACATATGACGATAAACCAGTTACCGCTAAAGATATCCATGCAGTCGGCGCAATGACAGCACTCTTAAAAGATGCTATCAAGCCTAACCTTGTCCAGACACTTGAAGGCACACCAGCCTTTGTCCATGGTGGCCCATTTGCCAACATCGCTCATGGCTGCAACTCAGTTACAGCAACAAATATGGCTATGTCACTTGCAGACTACACAGTCACAGAAGCAGGATTCGGTGCTGATTTAGGCGCTGAGAAGTTCCTCGATATCAAATGTAGATTAGCAGGACTTAAGCCAGACTGCGTTGTCATGGTTGCTACAGTTAGAGCCCTTAAGATGCACGGTGGCCTAAAGAAGACTGAATTAAATAATGAGAATCTTGAAGCTTTAGAAAAGGGTTTACCAAACCTCTTACAGCACATCTCAAACATCACAGATGTCTATAAGCTCCCTTGCGTTGTTGCAATCAATAGATTTCCAACAGACACAGACGCTGAAATCGAGCTCGTAGAGCGCAAGTGCAAAGAACTTGGAGTAAATGTCCGTCTTTCAACCGTTTGGGCTAATGGAGGCGCAGGAGGCATCGAATTGGCTGAAGAAGTCGTCCGTTTATGCGACCAGCCTAACGATTTCTCATTCTCATATGAATTAGACAACTCAATTGAGGCCAAGTTAGATACGATTGTTAAGAGAATCTACCACGGAAACCGTGTAGTTCTCACCCCAAGCGCAAAGAAGCAGGCAGAGAAACTTGAGGCATTAGGCTTCAGAAACCTCCCTATCTGCGTTGCAAAGACTCAGTATTCATTCTCTGATGACCCACTTAAGCTTGGCGCACCAAAGGATTTTGAAGTTACTGTCCGTAACCTCAAAGTAAGTGCAGGAGCAGGATTCATCGTTGCTTTGACAGGCGACATCATGACCATGCCAGGACTTCCAAAGGTTCCAGCCGCCAACAACATTGACGTTGATGAGGATGGAAACATCTCTGGATTGTTCTAAACATTAGACAATAAAAGCGTAGTCCCTGATTATTGACTACGCTTTTTGTTTTGCTGTGATCAGTTTGCCTTAGGCTTGAATTTCGTTATTAGGTAATACCCACCGATGAAGAGGAACATATAGACGAAATAGATCGCCATAACGAAGAAGGTATATAAGGCTTGGATATTTCCCGCTGCATTCATGAGTATGGAAAATGGTGTGCCTGCAGGATGAATCAAGAACATGTAATTGCCCTCATATGGTGATGGCGTTTGAATTATATCCACTATTAGGGCAGCGATTTCAAAGACTAGCAATATCGCTGACACAATCCAGATGTTTTTCCTTTCCATCTTTGATAGTCCTGTAAGGGTGATGTATAAAGCCGCAAAGCAACTGATGCAGTGGGTGAATACCGAGACGTTAACGTGGAAGGAAAGAATTGGAGAGGCAAAGATATTACCTGCAAGATATGTGCCAGCAAGACAAGCTATGTAACCAAATATCTGCGTAAAGTCCAATGCTGATTCCTGGACTCTTCCTTTGCCAAACGCTGCGATTGGAAGAGAAATTAGGAGGATTGAGCAAAGAAATAGAGGAAGAACGCTCCTAAACGCCCATACATCATGATTCCTAAAGCACACCAGAATGATTTTCAAAGTCTCAGCGGACAACATGATGATTGAGGCAACTTTAAGAGGTTTAAGTTTTTCGTTCCTGTTTTTGTCTTTGTATTTTCTAGCAAAGAACACCGACAAAAGGACGGTGATTAGAATAGCGGAAGTGACAAATACTAGGTGTTGCCAGCTAAACCAACCCTCTGCTTCGTACAAATCTCCCCCGAATCCAAAATATAATGCAATCTTATCCATAATTATCTATTTTATCGAAATCATATTCGTTACTTAATCAACGAATAGCACAAAGTATTACAAACTATCGCCTTTTTTGTCGAGAAAATGTAATATTTTATAGTTAAAAAATCTGAATTTACGAACAGAGGAGAACATTATGGTTAGAATCGGCATCTACGGATACGGTAATCTTGCTAGAGGCGTTGAAGCTGCTATCAAGATGAATGACGACATGGAACTTGTTGCCGTCTTTACAAGAAGAGACCCTGCAACTCTTAGAATTGCAACTGAGAATGCTGCAGTTGTTTCATGTAATGATGTCTTATCTTATAAGGATAAGATTGATGTTATGGTCATCTGTGGAGGTTCTGCTACCGATTTACCAGTTCAGACTCCAGCGTTAGCAGAACATTTCAATGTTGTTGATAGCTTTGATACCCATGCAAAAGTGGAGCAGCACTATAACAACGTAGACGAAAAAGCAAAGATCAACGGCAAAACCGCTCTCATTTCTACTGGATGGGATCCAGGAATGTTCTCTTTGAATAGAGCAATCATGTCTGCAATCCTTCCAAACGGCAAGGACTATACATTCTGGGGCAAGGGAGTTTCTCAGGGACACTCAGACGCCATCAGAAGAATCAAGGGCGTCGTGGACGCAAAACAGTACACAATCCCGGTAGACTCTGCCTTAGAGGCTGTTAGAAGTGGGGCAAACCCAGAATTAACAACTAGAGAAAAGCATGTTAGAGAGTGCTTTGTTGTCGCTGAATCCGTTGAAGATCAGCCACGCATCGAAAAAGAAATCAAAGAGATGCCGAACTACTTCGCTGATTACGACACAACGGTCCATTTCATAACCCTTGATGAATTGAAGAAGAATCACTCTGGCATCCCGCATGGCGGATTCGTCATCAGAAGCGGTGCCACAAGCGATGGCGTCAATCACGTCATCGAATATAGCTTGAAGCTTGATTCGAATCCTGAATTCACTGGAAGTGTCCTTATTGCATGCGCTAGAGCGGTTGCTAGATTGAACGCACGTGGAGAAATTGGTTGCAAAACGGTATTCGATATCGCTCCAAGAGACTTAAGCGCTACTCCATACATTGAGATGTTGAGACACACTCTCTAATTCCCATACATTTGAAAAGCACATCAGCAGTGGTGTGCTTTTTCTTGATTTCCTCCAATAACATCACTTATAATGATTTTACTGGAGCAAATATGGTAATTTCATACAATGAATTAGAAGATAAGTACTCAAATTATTCAAATATAAGTGTCAAAGTTAACAATCTCGTTAAAAAAGGAGACCTCATTAAACTTAAGAGAGGTCTATATTGTGACAATAAGTCCGAGAAGCGCGGAATAATAGCTAACATAATATATTCGCCAAGTTATGTTTCCTTTCAATCTGCCCTTGCATATTATGGAATGATACCCGAGAGGGTGTACGCTACGACTAGTGCAACGGCTCTTAAGGGAAAAAGCAAACACTATTCGAATTTGTTTGGAGATTTTTATTTTAACGATGTCCCGGCTTCCGCCTTTCCTTACGGTATCATCCTTAACGAAGAAGGCTATAAGATAGCAACGAAGGAGAAAGCTTTGGCTGATATGCTATATTCCTTGGAGCCGGTTTCCAACCAAAAGGAATTGGTGGCTCTTTTGTTTGAAGATCTAAGAATAGACGAAGATGAATTTATGACTTTATCTTTGGACGAATTGGAGTTTATATTGCCAAGATATAGAAGCACTAATACTGATTTATTGCTAAAGGTTGCAAGAAAAATATTCGCAAAGAGGGGGTAGTTCCATTTTCCCAAGATAAAGAGTGGTCGAACGACGCGTATGCCATAAACTTGATCGACCATATCACATTTTATTTCTACTTTAGACGACCTTATTTTAAAATAACCAGAAGGAGATAATCATGTCGAATTTACGTATCTTATTAGAAAAGAAAATCAAAGAAACCGATATCCTGTCTTTAGAGATCAATGAGAAAAACACATACAAAGGTGTGTTCATCGGTTCAACCGCCTCTGAGGTTGTCTTGCTCCAGGATAATCTTGAACCTGTTTATCTCCATTACGAAGATGTTACGGATTACGAAGTTCTAGGTTCCAATGGCTTAGAACTCTACAAAAAGAAAGAGCTTGTTAAGGATAATGAGAACAAGACATTCTTAGAGAACCTCACCGGAAAAGGCGAGAAGCTAATCCACGCTTTCTTCAAAGAAGTTAAGAAGATTGATGACCGTTTCGAATTAAAGGAAGCTAAAGAAAGCATCATCTTCAAGAATGCGGAAGGAAAATCAATCTTCTCATTCTCTTCATATAAAGGCGAATTGAAGATCACATATCGCAAAAAGACATATGAAGAGTATGTTCCTGTATTCTCAATCAATTCCGCTTCATTTTATGAATTAGGGAAAAAAGTGGTGGAAGAATTGGATTACGGGAATATATAAATATTTGTTATCGCACTCAATTATTTAAATATCAAACCTTCGTAATTTGCAAAATTTACAAAAAACGAAGATATTACTAAATTGCATGGGAATTAGAGAGAAAAGCTTCTATCTTAGATAGTTTGTCACTCGTGTAGAATCTATCGTCTGCATGCTTATAGTTCTTATATAAATCAAATTTTACATTGAGATGGCCAAAACGTTCTTTGGCCTTTTCATTTAGATACTCGCTTTGCATATAAGGAACAGTAATATCGGTATCGCCATGGGCAATATACACTTTCATATCTATATTGGTCTGACCGATTCTTGTGACTGGATTGATTTCTTTCAGGTAATCATCGTCCATATCTCTGACTTTAATTCCAAAGAAGGATTCCGCGATTCCGTTGTCTATCCCGTTCGCCCAGTCTCCATCGCTTTTGGTGACGAATCCTGGCCAACCCTCCTCTTTAAATTGAGGCATGATATCCTCGATCTTATAGAGACCATAATGGTCGATCAACCCGCTTATCTTATATTCATTAGAGACTTCCTCAGCCTCTCCAACGTATTTGGTGTCTACATACTCATCTTTTGAAGAGAACGCCGCCATAGTGGCTAAATATGCGCCAGCAGACTCACCCCAGATGGTTATCCCGCTTGCATCGTAGCCATAAATATCTGATTTGGCATCTAACCACCTCAATGCTGATTTAACATCGTTAATCGCGGCAGGGTATTTAGCCTCACCCGATAAACGATAGTTCAAAGACGCTACAGCGTATCCTTTGGTCCTAAAATATCTATACATGAATTGGGCTTGCCTAGATGTTGAATCGTTATAAGAGAAACCTCCTCCATGGACTAACACCATAAGCTTTGGGTCTTTGACATCGTTAGGAATGTATAAATCTAGTGTTGTAGATTCTGATATTTCCGAATATTGGATTCCCATCAATTCCCTGCCATCAAATCCGTAATCGATAAAATCCAGAGTCGGAGCAGTTATGTTTGCTAAAACAGTTCTAAAACCATAAGGTGTGACAATAGCAAAAGAGCCTATTGATATAGCGATAGCCCCAATTAATGAACCGGTTGCTATTAAAGTTGTCTTAACCCATTTCTTCATGACAATAGTATATGCAGTTGTCTTTAAAATATGTATTTTTACCTGTAAACGATTACATTAGAATTTTCAGTAATTAAATATTGATAAAAAATTACGGATAGTATATTGTTCTTTTGGTAAAAATTTACCGGAAAGAAATTATAAGTGTAAGTAGGAGAGAAAAATGGAAGAAAAGAAAGTAACAACTCCACAAGAAGATGTAGACGTCTTGGTCAAAAAGGCCACAGTCGCATTAGACAAGTTCCTTGCCTTGAATCAGGAACAGGTCGACTACATCGTCGCTAAATGTTCTGTTGCAGGTTTAGATAACCATGGAACATTAGCAAAAGCCGCAATAGATGAAACAGGTAGAGGCGTATTCGAGGATAAGGCAACAAAGAACTTATTCGCATGTGAATATGTCGTCAATAACATGAGACACCTCAAGACAGTAGGTGTTATCTCAAGTGATCCAGTCACTGGCATCACAGAGATTGCTGATCCAATTGGCGTTCTTGCAGGTATTACACCTGTCACAAACCCAACTTCAACTGTCATCTTCAAGTCTTTGATCTCATTAAAGACAAGAAACCCAATCATCTTCTCATTCCACCCATCCGCATTTGAATGCTCAAAGAAGGCCGCACAGGTCATCTTGAATGCAGCAGTGGAAGCTGGTGCACCAGAAGATTGCATCCAGTGGATTGAAAATGGCACTATGGAGCACACCAGCGCTCTTATGAATCACCCAGGCGTTGCATCTATCCTTGCAACAGGTGGAAACGCAATGGTTAAGGCTGCATATTCATGTGGAAAGCCTGCAATGGGCGTTGGCGCAGGCAATGTTCCTGCATATATCAATAAGTCAGCAGATGTTGAGCAGGCAGTCAATGATATCGTCATCTCAAAATCGTTCGATAACGGAATGATCTGCGCATCAGAGCAAGCTGCAATCGTTGATGAAGAAATCTATGAAGAAGCAAAGGCTATCTTTAAGAGACTAAAAGTATATTTCGTTAACAAGGAAGAAAAGATCAAGTTATCACGCTTCATGTTTGGCGTTGCAGCAGGAGATGAAGGCGTTGAGAACGCTAGATTAAACCCAAATATCGTTGGTAAATATCCATGGTGGATCGCTGAACAGGCTGGCTTCTCAATTCCTAAGGACACCTCAATCATTGCCGTGGAATGCGAAGAGGTTGGACCAAACGAGCCAATCTCAAGAGAGAAACTATCACCAGTTTTGGCATTCTTTAAATCAAAAGATACAGAGGAAGGCTTCAGATTTGCAGCCCAAATGGTTGAATTCAATGGATTAGGACACTCAGCTGCAATCCACTGCAAAGAACAAAAGATGGCAGATGACTTTGGCGAGGCTGTCAAGGCAATGCGCATTATTTGGAATTCACCATCCACCTTCGGCGGTATTGGTAATGTCTATAACTCGTTCATTCCATCGCTCACACTTGGCTGCGGTTCCTATGGAAAGAACTCAATTGGCGGCAATGTTAGCGCGGTTAATTTATTGAACATCAAGAAAGTTGGTAAGAGGAGAAATACAGTGC